>JAZLDJ010000068.1:0-18084 GCA_045614685.1 Alistipes sp.
AGCGACCCAGCTCGCGTGCGTGCTAACGCATACGACTTCGTATGTAATGGTACCGAGATTGGTGGTGGCTCGATTCGTATCCACGACCCTAAGTTGCAGTCGCCCATCTTCAAGTGCTTGGGCTTCACCCCAGAGGCTGCCGAGGCTCAGTTCGGCTTCTTGATTAACGCCTTCCGCTATGGCGCACCGCCTCACGGTGGCTTGGCATTCGGTTTCGACCGTCTTTGCTCGTTGTTCGGTGGTGTGGAGTCTATCCGTGACTTCATCGCCTTCCCTAAGAACAACGCAGGTCGCGATGTTATGCTCGATGGCCCTTCGGCAATCGATCCTGCACAGTTGGAGGAGCTCTATCTCTCGCTCGTTCCGTTCGAGAAATAGTATATAATACTATAATTTGCAAATCGCCTCGATTTTTATGGTCGGGGCGATTGCTTTTTTGGTATATTCTACCTATATTTGTACCATACTATGAAAAATGTAAATATGACTACAATGAAAAAACTTCTTTTTGCTGTCGTTGCAATATTTGCAACAATGTCGTGCTCTACTTTTGAGGAGAAGGCCAAGGAGACTGTGGAGTTGCAGTTTACCTATAAGGATGGCTCTACAGCTACCGAGGAGCGCCATTTGAAGAGAGTTAAGGGTGCAGACTATGTTCGTCTTGAGCTCTCGACCGAGGAGCTGGAGAGTGTCGCTAAGGTGGAGATAATCCCTTCGTTTGCTCGTGCCAACGATGGCGAGGAGGGCTATTTCGTTGCCGAGGATGGTCTCCTCTATGAGTTTAAGCATAGCGGAATGGGGGAGTATAAGCGCGATGCAAAGAATCTGCGTATGTCGATGAGTTGCCTTAAGACCGAGCGCGGTGCATACTTGGCCATAGCAAAGAGTCTGCAGTTCGAGAGCATTCAGCACTATAGCCACAAAGAGGGTGAATATAGCTTCTCTTATATCTACGACTTGGAGCATAGCGGAGCATACGAGCCGCTTATCATAGATTTCTATCCGATGCCAAAGGGTGCTGACGACTATAGCGCGATGGCACGTCGCTATCGCGAATACCTCGTTGAAAGCGATCAGATGCCCAAGATGTTGAAGGAGCGTGTGGGCGAGAATGAGCACTTGGCATATGCGGCAGAGGCGCCCGAGATTCGTATCCGCCTCGGTTGGAAGCCTGTGCCTACACCTGTCGAGCATCAGACCTTGGAGAACGAGCCCGAGATGCGCGTGGCTATGACATTCGACCAGGTTAAGGATTTGATCGACGAGTTGAAGCGACAAGGTGTTGATGAGGCAGAGCTTTGCCTTGTTGGTTGGAATCACAAGGGCCACGATGGCCGCTATCCTACAGTGTTTCCCGTAGAGCCAACGCTCGGTGGCGAGGAGAAGTTGCGTGAGTGTATCAAGTATGCGCAGGATAATGGCTATCGTATTGTGGGCCACACCAATCGCACCGATTGCTATGAGATTTCGTCGGATTGGAACAATGGCGCGGATGCAGCGAAGAATCCCGACGGCTCGTTGCAGGCAAATCGCGCGTGGTCGGGAGGTCAGATGTTCAATATCTGTTACAAGCAGTCACACGACAAATACTTCCTTGGCTACGAGCCGAAGGTTGCCGAGTTGGGTTTCAAGGGGTTGGAATATATTGATGTGCTCTCGATTATCAAGCCGCATGTCTGTTATGACTCTGCTCATCCTTGCACTCGTCGCGAGGGCGCAATGTATGCCAACAAAATGTTGCAAGGATTGCGCGATATGTTCGGTGGTAGTCAGTCGGAGGGCGGTTGCTACTTTGTAGCAAAGTCGTTGGACTATGCTATGTATGTAACGATGACGTTGAACCGTTTGACCAACAAAGAGAAGTATCCTTATATTGACGACTATGCTCCAATTTGGCATATCGTGTTCAACGGCTATTTGTTGCATAATCCCGCATCGCAGACCGTTAACTTTACGCTGAAAGAGCCGTTCTACGCATTGCGCAATGTGGAGTATGCGGCTCGTCCGATGTTCTATTTCTACTCGGCATTTGTGGATAATCCAAAGAAGAATTGGATGGGCAATGTAGATATAACTTACAAGGATAAGGCCGATTTGGAGAGGTCGGTAGCCGCTATTAAGCAGGGCTACGATATGTTCAAGCAGTGGGCGCCTCTTCAGTTCGAAACAATGGAGCAGCACGACAAACTTGCCGAGGGTGTATACTGCTCGACCTATTCGGATGGTACTCGCGTGGTGGTAAACTACAACAAAGAGCCTTACACCTTCGAGGGCGTGGAGGTGGCAGCCGAGAATTATATCATAAAGAAATGATCAAAAAACTATAACTATGAAAAAACTTCTTTTTGCGGTTGCTGTACTATTTACAGCAATGTCGTGTTCGACATTCGACCCAAATTCAAACGAAACAGTAGAGTTGCAAATCACCTATAAGGATGGCACTACAGCTACTGAGGTTCGTCCACTCAAACGAATAGAGGGCGAGCGCTACATTCGTTTCGAGATGACGGCCGAGGAGTTGTCGAAGATTGCCGATCTGAAGGTGTTGCCTTCGTTCGCTCGTGCGAATGTGGGTGACGAGGGTTACTTTGTATCGTCGGACGCTATGCTTACGACCTTCAAGACGTTGTCGAAGGAGGCGAATCGCAAACGTAAGATTTCGTTTCATCCGTTGGCGATGAATGGCTACAAGGTGGGCGATAAGTGCTATGCCGCAATTATGAAGGGGTTGGAGTTCGAGTGTGTGCATATGCTTGAGCTGGTCGATGATAAGGAGTATCAATACTACTACCACTACAACACGCTCAAAGATATTGAGCCGTACGAGAATCTGACTATAGATTTCTACCCGTTGGAGGGCGAAGATGCCGACTATGCGGGTATGGCACGCCTCTATCGCCAATACCTTATCGAAACCGACCAGATGCCAAAGATGGTGAGCGAGCGAGTAGGCACGAATGAGCACTTGGCATACGCAGCCGAGGCTCCCGAGATTCGCATCCGCCTTGCTTGGAAGCCTGTGCCGACACCCGAGGAGCATCAGACGTTGGAGAACGAGCCAAAGATGATTGTGGCGGTAACTTTCGACAAGGTGAAGGAGATTGCCGACGAGTTGAAACGTCAGGGTGTTGAGGAGGCGCAGTTGTGTCTGGTGGGTTGGAATGTCAAGGGACACGATGGCCGCTTTCCTGACCACTTCCCTGTGGAGGCCGAGTTGGGTGGCGAAGAGAAGCTGCGCGAGTGCATAAAGTATGTGCAGAGCCTCGGCTACAAGATTGTGGCACACACCTGTCGCACCGATATATACGAGATTTCGAAAGATTGGAACAATGGCTACGACGCTGCTCGCAAGGCCGATGGCTCGTTGGTGGAGCGTTATCCTATCGGTGGCGGTATGATGTACGACATCTGCTATAAGCAGTCCTACGAGAAGTATTATAAGGATCAGGAGCCAAAGGTTGCCGAGTTGGGCTTCCGAGGTTTGGAGTATATCGACGTCTTGTCGGTAATCTATCCGCACGAGTGCCACAATCCAGAGCACCCTGTAAATCGCAAGGAGGCTGCCGACTATGCCAACAAGATGTTGGGCGGATTGCGCGATATGTTTGGTGGTTCACAGTCGGAGGGCGGCGTCTACTATGTGGCAAAATCGCTCGACTATGCTCTCTATGGCTCTATAAATATGAATCGTATGAGCCGCTATGAGATGATTGACGACTATGTGCCCGTGTGGCATATCGTCTTCAATGGCTACATCCTGAACAATGCGGGTGCACAGACCGTCAACTACACAATCAAGGAGCCTCGTTGGGCATTGCGAGCTATCGAGTACGCATCGCGCCCAATCTTCTACTTCTACTCGGCATATCGTGGCAAGGGTCGTAATTGGATGGGCGAGAACGACCTCACAATGAGGGATAAGGCCGATTTGAAACGCTCTGTAGCGGCTGTTAAGAGGGGCTACGACGAGTTTAAGAATATGCAGCACTTACAGTTTTGCACCCTCGATGATAACTTCGAGTTGGCAAAGGGTGTTAAGTGCAGCATCTTCTCGGATGGCACTTGCGTAGTTGTGAACTACAACAAGGAGCCATATACCTACAAGGGTAAGGTGGTTGCTCCGGAGAGTTATATCGTTGTAAAGTAAGATCAAATGAAAAAGTTGCTTCTGCTATTGAGTTTTGCGTTGTTGCTTGGTGTTGCGAATGCCAAGCCATATCGCATATACTCTCTGCCTGAGGAGGTGCGCAAAACCGATATGTTCGAGGTGGAGGTTAGTGCCGATTCGGTAAAGTGGGAGCGTGTGCCTGTGGTTATGACTCTGGCGGCTACGGGACGAGGTCATAGAAAACTTACAGCGGAGGAGTATGCCGAGTGGGGAGGTTATCCAAAGGCTCCTTATGTCGATAAGTGTGCCATAGCATCGCTCTCGACTACGCAAAAGGTGTGGTTTAGGGTGTCGCATCCTTCGGCAAAGTTACTAACCATCTCGCCTGAAAGACGAGGCGTGGTAGCCAAAATGGTCGATGGTAAGGCTCTCTTTGCGGTTGAGGGTGGCGCAAAGTTGATGATTGTGCCCGATGGCGATGTGGTGCATACGCTCTCGTTGCTTATTGACGACGATTCGAAGCCGTTGCTCAATATGCGTCGCTTCGACCATATTATTCGCTTCAAGAGTGGCTATCATACCGCAGAGAATAATCCGCATATCAAACTTAACGAATATGGTGCGCCTGTGGTGACTATTCGTGAGGATAATACGATGGTTGTGTTGGAGGAGGGCGCTCACCTCTGCGCAGCGATAGATATTCGTGGAGCGAAGGGTACTCGCATCTCGGGTCGAGGCTATATCAATCTGTTGAATCGTTGCTACGGAGCAGACAAAAACTTCGAGGGTGAGCTTATCGGTGCATTTCGCGATAATGTTGTGCCGGCAATCTACATACACGAGAATGCGTCGAATGTGCTGGTGCAGGATGTTACAATCATCACCGACTTCCGTTGCATTACCGCTCGCAATGCCGATGGAATCCACGTCGAGAATGTGAAGATGTTCTCCTCGGCTCAGAATGGTGATGGCGTGAATGTTATTAATACCCAGCACCTCCGCGTAAATAATTGCTATATCCATAGCCAGGATGACTGCTTTTGTGGCTATAACAACTGCGACAGCATCCGCTTCTTGTGGGATAGCGAGGAGTATATCAAGGGGTTGCCTACGTCGGATTTGTGCTTGTCAAATTCGGTGGTGTGGACCAATTGCCGTCCATTTGTCTTTGGCGGACACGCTACGGGAGCGACCAATCCTCGATGTGTGATGGAGAATATTGTGGTGGAGAATTGCGAAATTATCGGTATGGCAAATTCGCTCCACTATGAGGATGATTTCACCTACAAACGCTATAATACTCGCACGTTCTGGAGCGGTATGATGCGAATACTCTCGCAGAGCGAGCAGATTGTGCGAAATATAACCTTCCGCAATATCGACGTGGAGTGGACTAAGGGGTATAATGGCCAGCCAATCCATATTGCGGTGCGCGATAATTCGAAGACTTCGTATAAGGAGTCGCAGGGCTATCGTATCGAGAATATCCTCTTCGAGAATATCTCGTTTCGCCACGTTGATAAGAGTGTGATGCCGATATATATGAAGGCACCTTCCGATTTGGATGGCTACGGCATATATGGCGTGAAGTTTAATGATGTAACCTTCGATGGCAAGCCCTATAAAGCGGTGGGCCTGACGGTTGTTGGAAATGTAAATTTGTAACAGTAAGATATGAGAGTTCTAAATCGAGTGTTTTTAGCGATAGTGACACTTTCTGTGTCGCTATCAGTGACAGCCAATGAGCGCCAAACGCGCGAGGAGTATGTCGAGAAGTATAAGGCCATAGCCATTGCCCATATGGAGCGATATGGAATCCCGGCAAGTATTACTATGGCGCAGGGAATCCTCGAGTCGGATAGCGGTAACAGTCTGCTTTCGCGCAGCTCGAACAATCACTTCGGCATCAAGTGTAAGAAGTCGTGGAAGGGAGAGCGCGTCTATCACGATGACGACGCCAAGGGAGAGTGCTTCCGTGCCTATCCTTCGGTCGAGGCTTCGTACGAGGATCACGCCGATTTCCTCGACCAGTCGCCTCGCTACGACTCGTTGTTTGCCTATCCGTCGAACGACTACCGCAGTTGGGCGCGTGGATTGAAGGCTGCAGGCTACGCCACAGCTCCCGATTATGCCGAGCGACTGGTGAAGATTATCGAGTCGATGAAACTCTACTTGCTCGACAAGGAGAATGGCCACAAGATATACTCGGCTGCCAAGACGGCTACCGAGAATACCGAGCAGTGGTGGGAGAGCAATACCGCAACTTCAGACGAGCAGATTAACCCTAATGCCTTCCGCGTAACGGTTAATGCTCATAGTGGATATGGCGTATATCGCACCAATCACACCTTCTATATTGTGGCCAAGGAGGGCGATACCTTCGAGTCGCTCGGAGCAATCTTCGATATCTCGCCTAAGATGTTGCGCAAGATTAACGATAGAGCCAAGGGCTCGACCCTCGCTAAGGGCGATATTGTCTATATTGAGCCTAAAAAGAGCCATTGGCAGGGTAATATGATGCAGCATAAGCTCACGCGCGACGAGAGCCTCTACGACCTCTCGCAGTCGTATGGTATCAAGCTCAAGTCGTTGGCCAAGATGAACAAGCTCTCTACGGACGAGCAGCTCAAGAAAGGTTATATTATTAGATTGAAATAGAAAAACATATAGCGTTATGATAGAACTACGTGAGAAAATCTTGTCGGCAATTATCGACAAGTCGTCGCTTAAGCAGCGAGTATTCGACAATACCTTTTCGGTATTTGGCGAGTTGAAGGATGCTCTGTTGGAGATGGCGTCCGAGATTGACGATGCGCTCGACGGAAAACTCGACCGCCGCGTACGTATCGAGTACCGCGATAGAGGCAAATTCGAGGCGCAACTCCAGATAGCCTCCGACCTCCTTATTGTGCGCATGCACACCGACGTATTCAGCTTTGATGAGGGCCATTCTATTTGGCAGAACGAGTATGTTGTGGCAGATAAGGCAAACTCCTATTGTGGTATCATCGATATCTACGACTTCCTCTCCGACTCGTTCAAGTTCAACCGTTCGGCCGACGAGGGCTACCTCATTGGTCGTATCTTCATCAACCGCGAGAAGATGTTCTTCGTAGAGGGTAAGCGACAGGATTTGGTGCGTGCAGTAGACTTCGGCAAGGCAACTATCTCGCGCGAGAGTCTAGTTTCGGTGCTCGAGACAGCCATCCACTACGCGCTCAACTTCGACCTGCTGACACCTCCTTACGATGCAAACAAGCGTGTAACAGTCGAGCAGTTCAATACCAAGATGGATAACTCGAAGTTCGTAACGGGCAAGCGACTCGATTACGACTTCAACGTCGACGATATTTAACACTCTTTTAGACTCTTTTTATCCATTTTCCTCGTTACATAGTCCCGCTATGCGCCTCGAAAAATAGATAAAAATTGAACTAAAATAGTTGTTAAATAGAATAAGGAATAGGAATATTATTTATATGAAAAAACTCTTTTTGTTGGCAGTAGCGGTTTTGTCAGCTACTGTCGCATATGCCTCGGTCATAAAGTATGAGGATATAGTGAAGTGCCGTGCCGCCAATGGCGCGATATACGGAGTGCGCTCGATGGCCGATGGCGAGCACTTCACCATAATCAAGGGCGAGAAGATTGTTCGTTGTTCCTATGCTGACCGGGCCGATAGCCTCGTGCTCTTCGAGGGCGATTTCAAGATTGCCAACTACACATTCTCGGCCGACGAGAAGCAGATTCTGCTCACCGATGCCAAGAGCGTGAAGCCAATCTATCGCCACTCGGCAACTGCCGACTACTACCTTGCCAATGTTGGTGGCAAGGCGCAGAAGGTGCTTGAGCAGGTACGCGATGTGACCTTCTCGGCCGATGGCAAGCACTTGGTCTACGCTGAGGGTAACAACCTCCATCTCTACTACCTCGCCTCGGCAAAGTCCAAGGCGATAACCTCGGATGGCGAGTGGAACAAGATTATCAATGGTACAAGCGATTGGGTCTACGAGGAGGAGTATGGCTTTACGAAGGGCTATGCCGTCTCTCCCGATGGCGCGAAGATTGCCTATCTCCGCTTCGACGAGAGTCGAGTGCCAACCTTCGAGATGATGCGCTACGATGATAAGCTCTACAACAAGGCCTATTCGTTCAAGTATCCGAAGGCGGGCGACAAAAATTCGGTGGTTACGCTCCATCTCTACGATGTCGCTACAGGCCTGACCGAGCAAATTCCTACAGGAGAGAACACCGACCAATATATATTGAATGTGATGTGGACACCTGCGGGCGAGCTTTCGTTCTATCGTGTCAATCGCTTGCAGAATCACTTCGAGGTGCTTCTGCGCGACAAGAGTGGGGTAGTGCGACCTATCTACGAAGAGAAGTGCGCGACCTATGTCGAGCGACCATCGTCTGCTACCATCCAATTTATCGACGGCGAGCGTTTTCTTGTCAGCGAGGAGACCACTTCGGGCTATAATCACCTCTATCTCCATAGCACCAAGAAGGGCCGATTGAATGCCATCACCTCGGGCCGTTGGCAGGTTACTTCGGTTGTTGGCGTGACAAAGAATAGAGTTTACTACCTCTCTACCGAGCGTTCGCCACTTTCGCGCGACCTATATTCGGTTGGGCTAAATGGCAAGGGCAAGAAACTTCATACTCCGCAGGAGGGTTTCTATTCGGTGCAGCCTTCGGCCAGTATGCGATACTATCTCCGTACCGCCACAACTGCCGACGTGCCAAATGTCGTTACGGTGCATCGCGCTTCGGGCGAGGTGGTCGATACTTTGGTCGATAGCCGAGCTAAGGTTGCCGAGTTGGGCACTTGGGCTAAGCGCGAGTTTAAGACCTTTGTAACCGAGCGAGGCGATACTTTGAACTACTATATTCAGTTGCCGTTCAACTTCGACAAGTCGAAGAAATATCCTGTGTTGCTCACGCAGTATTCGGGCCCGGGTTCGCAGTCGGTGCGAAATCGTTGGTCGCTCGATTGGGAGGATGCTCTGCCACACGAGGGCTACATCGTGGCTTGCTGCGATGGACGTGGCACCGGCTTCAGAGGCGAGGCGTTCAAGAAGTGCACCTATGCCGATTTAGGCCGTCGCGAGGTCGAGGATCAACTCTCGTTTGCTCGCTATTTGGCAAAGCAGGAGTTTGTCGATGCCGACCGAATCGGAATCTATGGTTGGTCGTATGGCGGCTTTATGGCGTTGAATTGTGCTCTACATGGCGAAGGATTGTTCCGTATGGCTATTGCTGTGGCCCCAGTAACATCGTGGCGCTACTACGACACCATCTATACCGAAATATATAATGGTCTGCCACAAGATAATCCGAAGGGCTACGACGACAATTCGCCACTCTCGCACGCGAAGAAGTTGTCCGACCGCACCAATCTGCTTATAATTCATGGTACGGCCGATGATAATGTCCATTTCCAAAATTCTATGGAGATGTGCCGTCGCCTCAATGCCGCGGGCAAGCAGTACGATATGATGGTCTATCCCGACCAAAATCACTCGATGCGCCCTACGGCTACAACCCACGTGCGACAGAAGATGATTGATTACACACTCGACAACCTATAACGAATAAGCGCGGCCATTTGCCGCGCTTACTCTTTGTATCTATCTTGAGGTTTTAAATCCTTTTTATTAGGAAAAACGCTTTTCTACAAGTGAAAACCATAAAAAGTGCGATTTTTTTAAATTTTTTTATCAAAATATTTGCAGATTAAAAAAAAAGCCCTACCTTTGCACTCGCAATACAACGGGATGTAGCGCAGTCCGGTTAGCGCATCTGGTTTGGGACCAGAGGGTCCCAGGTTCGAATCCTGGTATCCCGACAGAGAGAGACGAGAAATCGCCTCTCTTTTTTGTCCTCTTCACTAAAAAATGCTACATTTGTAATAGAATATAGTTAATCACTAAACAAAGGCAGTAACAATATGTGTGAGAAGGAAAAGCGAGGAATTGTCCTCAATCGAATGTATGTTGGCGATTATTTGGATTCTAATCTTGGACACGAAGTAATCAATCTCTATAAGGCTGACAACGGCAATCATTATATCTATCTAAATGCAACTGGTAATTTTGCGAAGGAGCATAGTGGCAAGATAGGTCATATGCTTTTTGTGAAATATTACGACAAAGGCTTGGTCGAGATAATTGGAATGGCGACTGGCCTTGAAGATGTACCTGGTGCCGATATGCAGCTCAATAGAGATCAAAAGTATGATGGTGTAGATGAGAAAATTTTGGGGTTGCAGAAGGAATACATTGAGAATACCGAAGGAGGTATTTATTATGAGGGTAAATCGATTTTAGATATATTCAATGATGCCGAACAGCAGAGTATATTTATTACTTACAGAGCAGAAAAAGTTTATCGAATCAAAAGTTCTATTCGTAGATTTATTCGTTTTTGCAATGCCGATGAGAATAGTGGAGCCGATCTGCCGGCAGAGGAAATTATCCAGTTAGTAGAACATCAGCAGGCAAAAGCGTCATTGAAACAGTATATCTACCCTTCGGATAGTAGTGATTATGAGAATCTTCTTGCTCTATTCGACGATAACTCCATATGGGAGGAAGAGGTTGTTAATAAGGCTGATGCGGATAAATTAGGAGCAGAGACACAACGAAAAGTGTCGATATTTGATATTTGTAAGATTCAGAATGATGAAAATCGTTTTTCGAACGCTCTTGCCTACTTTATGGAGCGACCTGAGTATTATGAGTTATGGAAGGTGTTCTTCGACAAATATGGTATTAACCTAAAAAAGAGTTTCTCTGTCGCACGAGAAGAGTCTGCAAAAATCGAGGACGAGAAGTGGAATCACAAGGATAAACCAAGCGGTGGGCGAGTAGATTTACTGATTCGTGATGGTGAAAATATTGTCGTTATCGAGAATAAAATTAAATCGGACATCAATAGCATTGAAGGAGATGATGACGGGGAACAATTAGAACGTTATTACAACTATGTAGAGTGGAGAATAGGCAATATTGATCTAAAAGATTATGGAAAGAAACCTCATTATCTGATACTAAGTCCTACATATAACCCTCCAACTATCAAAAAGGAGTCTATGCGTGAGGTCTATAAAAAACAGATTACTTATGCCGATTTGTACAACTTCTTGAAGGAGCACCTATCTAGTTTCTATAACGATGCCAATTTTGTAGCCTTCTTTGAAGCCATGAAGCGTCATACGCATAAAAATGTTAATGACTATCTCTACTACGAGATGCAGGATAAGTTCTATCGTCGCATTAGAAAATAATTAACGTAATATATAAACCAAATTTGCATTTTTGGTTAGTCGTTGATAATCTGTGTATTATGAACTGAAGCGAAAATATTTTGAACGAATTTACTAAATTTTTTCAAGTTTTTGGTATATATGCATAATAAACGAGTTAGGAATTATAGTAAAAGAGGCTAAACAAAACGAATAAATACGAAATGGGGACTGTGCATGATTACTTGAATAAGATTGGCTCGGAGGTACTACTTACTGCTGAAGAGGAGAATGCGTTACTCACACAAGCCATTAATGGCGACAAGGAGGCTCTCGACAAAATTATTAATGCCAATAGGCGTTTTGTGGCGAGCATAGCAAATCAATATCAAAACAAAGGACTCTCACTCCTCGAACTATTCGCTGTAGGCGAGCAGGGATTAACCAATGCCGTAATGGAGAGTGCTTCACGACCACAAGACGAGAACTTTATCCAATTTGCTATTCCGTATATGCGTAAGGCTATAGAGAACGTAATATCTGTTCCTGAATAACTAATAAAAAAGTATCCGCGATTGCGGATACCTTAGCTAATAGCCAACAACTAACCGATTCGAACGGCTGCTGCAGTCGAGAGGTGACCGCAGTGTTGCTATTGAAATCGAAGATTGTTGGCTTTGACTGATAATATCTGAAAATTTATTTTTAAAGATAATTATTAGGCAAAGACAAGTATTTGCGATAGCAAACAATAGCAATACTCAGCCAAGTCGCCCGAGACGCCACCAGCTGACGAATCCCTCTCTTGACACAAAAAAAGCGACGAGAAAACTCGTCGCTTTTTCTGGCGGAAAGAGAGGGATTGACTTCGTAGCCACTTCGTGTCTGCTCGTCTTTCCCTTGCCTCGCCGGCGGGCTCCTTGCACAGAGCTGCAGAGGGATTCGAACGGCGGTAGCCGTCACCGACGAGGCAGCGTAGTCGCAATCTCCGGCTCGCGATTAGTCGAGGAGGTAACCCCCTGCACAAAGTTCACAATCCTCTCTCCTGTTTTTATTGATACGACAACACTTTGTGTTGTTTGTACTTGATGATCACTCTTGTAAATACATTTACAAAGGTGTGTCATCAAATACAAAAAAGCCTGCAAATTTTGCAGGCAGTATCAATAAAAACAAAAGAGCAGTATCTCTACTGCTCTGAGCGGAAAGAGAGGGATTCGAACCCCCGGTACAGTTGCCCGTACACCGCATTTCGAGTGCGGCCCGATCGACCACTCCGGCATCTTTCCAATCGGTTTTGCGGGTGCAAATGTACGAAATAATTTTTTAATTCCAACTATTTTACAAAAATATTTGCGATTTTTTTCGGCTCTCGAGCAATTTCTTGCTTTTTTATTAAATATAAGTATTATATTTGCATATACTAAGAGGCGAGGTTTACTCGTTTGATATATAAAGAGTAGTACCACTATGAGAAAGATTGTTGCATATTTTGGGATTTTGGCCTCTGTGGCTCTATTGTCGAGCTGCGCGGCTGCATGGCAGAATGTATCATATTCTGATGACCTTTACACCATCCACAACAAAATAGCAATAGCCGATCGCCAGAAGGCGGAGGCGGAGTTGGCCAAGGCTCAGTACGAGGCTCAGCAAGCACAGTACGAGGCTAACTTGGCGCGCATCAAGGCTGAGGCTGCACAGCAGGGATTGACAGTTGCTGATGGCACAAGTTTCAATGCCTACGATGCGGTGCTTGCCGATACCTACGAGAGCGCCTATGCTCGTCGTCTCTATGGCTTTTCATCGCCTACCTACCGAATGCCGTCGTCGTACTACACTTGGCGCTATTCGGATGCTTTCCATTACGCCTCGGCCTACGACCCTGCATTCTACAATGTTATGGTCTCGGGCGATATGGTGTGGGTAGAGCCTAAGTATGTTACCTCGATGTTTGGCTCGTGGGGTGCTGCGATTGTGCCTACATATAGTTGGTACTATGGTTGGGTGTCGCCATACGACTATTGGTACAGACCATATAGCTATTGGAATAGCCCTTATTACTACCATTGGAATCATCACTACTATTGTGGTAGCTATTATCACCACCACCATTACAATCACCATAGGCATCACAACCACTATCGTCCACATAGACCGTCGCATCATCGACCTTCGCACCACCGCCCACCTTATGCCGGCTCGGGTAGCGTGGGTAATACCGGACACCACCACAATCGTCCAGGAGCGGTTGTAGGTCGTAATCCTGGAGCGTCGAGGCCTGTGGATCGAGGCGGAAATAGCAACTATCGTCCATCGAGTGGTCGCTCGCCACAGCCAGCATATCGCGGAGGCTCGTCGTCATCGTCGAGTGGCTATGGTCGTGGCTCATCCTCCTATCGTAGCGGTAGTAGCAATAGCAGCGGCAGTTCGTCGTACCGCAGTAGTGGCTCGTCGTACCGTAGCAGCAGTAGCTCGTCATCAAGCGGCTCGTCATATCGCAGCAGTGGCTCATCGTCGAGCGGTTCGTCCTATCGTAGCAGCTCGTCAAGCTCGAGCAGTGGTGGAAATTCGCGTGGTAGATAATTTTTAAACGCTTAAAAAGCAGAGTTATGAAGAGAATTCTTTCTGTAGTAGCCTTAATCCTTTGTTCGGCAACCGCGGTGCAAGCACAAAATACTTCGGGACTTGTCCTCAATAGAGATATCCTCCCTGCATCGACAATATTGTCGTTGTCGCAGCGTGATGTGGCGGGCACGGCTCGCTCTATGGGTATGGGAGGCGCCTTCACGTCGCTCGGTGCCGATATGGCGTCGCTCAGCTACAACCCTGCAGGTGTAGGTATGTATCAGCGTGGCGAGGTGTCGTTTACATTGGGCCTTGGCGTGTCGAATGCAAAGAACTACAACGCCTACAATGGGGCAAATAACAATGCAACTCGCTTCTCGGTTAATAGCCTCGGTGCGTCGCTCAAGGTCTACGAGAGTTCGGGTAAGCTCACAGCCGTGAACTTTGCATTTGCTTACAACAAGGTGGCCGACTACAACTACGACTTGGACTATACAGGTCTTCCTACGGAGTCGTCATTGGCTGATGCTTTTGCCGATATAGCTAATGGAAATGGTCTTGGTATAAATTCGAGCAACAAGATTACCGATCCGAATGGTTACTACGACTACGATATGAATCCATACTTCTGGGGAACGGCTATGGCATACAAGGCGGGCCTGATTAATAAGGGTTCGGCTGGCGGTTGGTATCCCGACGAGATTGGTCCTGGTGCTGTGATTGATCAGTCGACAACCATGCGTAGTCGTGGCTCGGCAGGAGAGTTCTCGTTTGCTCTTGGTATGAATTTCAACAATGTCTTTTATCTTGGAGCATCGCTCGATATTCAGAGCATATCGCGCAAGCAGACCATCTACTATAACGAGTATATCAATTACGAAGGTGCAAGACCCGATAGTGATATGTATCCATACCAGTTGCAACGCTTCGAGTTTGGACAGTCTATGCAGATAGATGGCTCGGGCGTAGGTGCTAAGTTTGGCTTTGTAGTGCGTCCTGTCGAGGGGTTGCGAGTGGGCTTTGCCGTACACACTCCTACCTACTATTCGTTGGCCTATCGCTACGAGGGTTGGCTCTCGTCCGATGCTTTGAGCGTGGGTGACAATCCATACGGCTGGGAGGTTCAGAATGGCTATGTCTATGCCGATGAGCGTACACCAATACTCCAAGATGGTGGCAATAGCCGTTGGAAGTTCACCACACCTACACGTTTGTTAGCAGGTGTTTCGTATGCTTTTGGCCCGTATGCCGTTATCTCGGCCGACTATGAGTATGATGCATACCGCTCGTTGGAGTTGGACTATGCTCCTACCGAGCCTGGCTACGAGAATGCAGATTTTCGCCAGAACTTGAAGGGGGTACACTCACTTCGTGGAGGTCTCGAGGTGAAGCCGGCTCCGTGGTTGGCATTGCGAGTAGGTGCAGGATATAAGAGCAAGGTTATGCGCGCCGACTACGACTTTGTGCGCTTCTCCGAGCCTATCAACGACACATCGTGGTATGCTTCGGCGGGTATCGGATTCCGCTTGGGTAAGGTCACATCAATAGATTTTGCATACCAATATATAAATAGTCGCTACACCGATTATTATAGCTTCTATACACAGCTTGCCGATGTACCAAATTGCAGTCCGCAATACGGACTTGATATCCTCAAGCATAATATTGCGATGACATTCGCATTCCGATTCTAGGGTGGAATTCGTCTAACAAGACTCTTTTGGCATCTGCCTCGTTCTCGAAATCCTCATTTACCTCAAGTAAACTGCGGTTTCTCGAACTTCGAGCAGCTTCAAAATAGCTCTTGTTATACAAATCCTTTGCAACAATAAAAGCCTGTCGTACTCGACAGGCTTTATCGTTTGGAATGGGGTCTACTATTTAACCGCTACGGCGTCAATCTCGACCTTTGCGCCCATTGGCAATGCAGCCACCTCGTAGCACATGCGTGCTGGCTTCTCGCCCTCGAAGTACTCGGCGTATACAGCATTCATAGCTGCGAAATCCTTGATGCTGTCGAGCAATACGGTGGTCTTAACAATGTCGCTATAGTCCATACCTGCCTCACGCAAAATTGCGCCGAGGTTGTCGAGCGACTGACGAGTCTGCTCCTCGATAGTCTCAGGCATGGTGCCTGTAGCAGGGTTGATTGGGAGCTGTCCCGAAACGTAGAGTGTAGCCTCGGCCTCAACGGCCTTGCGAGCCTGCGAGTAAGGACCAACTGCCTTTGGTGCATTCTCGGCTGCAATAGTGATAACTTTAGTCATAGTTATAAATTTTTGTAGTTTTCAATTCTTATTTAGCTTTAGCAAGGTATTCGCCAACAATCAACGCGGCATCGTAGACATACTCGGCGCAAGGGCGCTTCTTGTAGTACTCTGCAGTGCGAGGCGATGGGGTAGGCTCGTCCTTTGGGCGATCCAAGCCGAGCAACGAGCGACAAACTATATTGCCATTCTGCTGGCGGAACTGCTCGGCAAACTCCTGCACAAGGGCATAGTTTGCCTTTTTTGCCTCGGCGTTGTCTGCGCTTGGGCAAGGCGAAATGAAACTCGCCAAGAAGGCCATTCCGCTCACTGCACCGCACACCTCACGCAAGCGTCCCATACCTCCACCGAACGAGGCGGTAATCTTTGCTACCATCTCCTCGTCGAGGTTGGTGATGTCGGCATAGGCGAGGGCTACCGATTGCGCGCAGTTGTAGCCATTGTTGAAATACTCCTTGGCGCGCAATGCTCGCTCCTCTGCGTTGATTATTGCTTTATCCATACTATTTCAATGCTGCAAGTTGAGCCTCGATAGCGGCAATCTTAGCCTCGGCATCGCGCTTCTTGTTCTGCTCGTTCTCGACAACCTGAGCCGGAGCCGACGATACGAAACGCTCGTTCGAGAGCTTCTTCATTACAGTTGCGAGGAAGCCCTGCTGATATGCCAAATCCTTCTCCAACTTTGCAATCTCGGCCTCCTTGTCGATATTGTCGCCCATAGGAACGAAGTATTGCGTAGTCTTAACGATGAAGGCAGCATCCATCGGATTCTTCTCCTCTACGAACGATACGGCCGAGAGATTTGCCATCTTGGCAATTACCGCCTCGTACTCCGAAGGGTAGTTCTCGTCGCGAACAACCTTCAACTCGAGAGCCTCCTTCTGTGCGAGGTTCTTCTGCTTGCGGATGTTACGCACGGCCGAAACAACCTCCTGAGCCAAAGCGAAGCGTGCCAGTGCGGCCTCGTCTGCCTCTGCTGCCTTTGGCATCGAAGCTACGCAGATAGACTCGCCCTCGTTGCGCTCGGCCAAGTCCTGCCAAATCTCCTCGGTTACGAAAGGCATAAACGGATGGAGCAAGAGCATCAACTTCTCGAATATCTGCTTTGTAGCAGCCATAGTCGCAGCGTCGCAAGGCGAGCCGTAGGCTGGCTTAATCATCTCGAGGTACCAACCGCTGAAGTCATCCCAGAAGAGCTTGTATGCCACCATCAGCGCCTCCGATATACGGTAGTTGTTGAAGTTTTCCTCAATCTCGGCCAATGCTGCATTGAAGCGGTTTGTGAACCAAGCCACAGCCTGCTTCGAGCAGTCGCTCTGAGCCAACGACTCATCTACCTGCCAGCCGTTGATAAGGCGGTATGCGTTCCAAATCTTGTTGCCGAAGTTACGTCCCTGCTCGCAGAGAGCGTTGTCGAACATCAAGTCGTTACCAGCCGACGAGCAGAGCATCATTGCTACGCGCACACCATCTGCACCATACTCGGCAATCAAGTCGAGTGGGTCAGGCGAGTTGCCCAACTGCTTAGACATCTTGCGACCAATCTTATCGCGCACGATACCTGTGAAGTATACATTTCCGAATGGCTTCTCGCCGCGATACTCGTAGCCTGCCATAATCATACGTGCTACCCAGAAGAAGATGATATCCGGACCTGTTACGAGGTCGTTGGTAGGGTAGTAGTAGCGAATCTGCTCGTTGTCAGGGTTGCGGATACCGTCGAATACCGAAATTGGCCACAACCACGACGAGAACCAGGTGTCGAGCACGTCGTCATCCTGACGCAAGTCTGTGAGGGTGAGCGATGCATCACCTGTCTTCTCCTGAGCCAATACCAAAGCCTTCTCGGCGGTCTCAGCCACTACATAGCCACCCTTTGGAAGGTAGTATGCAGG
>JAZLDJ010000069.1:0-5047 GCA_045614685.1 Alistipes sp.
AAGCCTCCTTTATGGCGGCGCCGTCTTACCGACTGCTTTATGGCGCGCGCCACACGGGGCGTAAGCCTGACGCCACAGAGCACCAAAGGTGCGACGCCATAGAAGACTTAATGTCTGACGCTACAAACCGACTGACCGAATTCGTCAACGGACACAAAAAAAGACGACTAAAAGTCGTCTTGATTTTGTGGGAGTTGACGGATTCGAACCGCCGACCCTCTGCTTGTAAGGCAGATGCTCTAAACCAGCTGAGCTAAACTCCCTTTCTGAAAGGCTTGGGACTGCAGACTCTTCATCTTCAAAGTTTGTTGCTATCCACATCAACAACTTTTACTCGCTTGTCACCTCGTTGTGACACCTCGTTGAAAAATCTCTTTTTGCAACCCTCGCGCAATAGCGCCTGAACAAGGACTTGAACCTAGGACCCCATGATTAACAGTCATGTGCTCTAACCGACTGAGCTATTCAGGCGTGTTTCTTAGAACGTTTGCAACCCGTTGTTTCCGTTTTGCGAGTGCAAATATAGAGCAAATATTTTATTCCACCAAAACTTTTGCAAAAAAAAATTAAAAAAATTATCTTTGCACCAATGAAAAAGTTACGCTATATCTTTGTTACTCTCTTATTTACACTATCTTATGGTGTTTTAAGTGCGCAAATAAAATTTTTCGAAATTTCTCACAATTTTGGCGAGATTGCCGAGGATGGAGGAAAAGTCGAGCATATTTTCCGATTCCGAAATATCTCGGACAAACCCATTGTTGTGCTTTCGGCCACGTCGTCGTGCGGTTGTACAAAGGCGGAGTTCTCGCGTAAGCCAGTTATGCCTGGCGAAGAGTCGGAGCTGAAGGTTGTGTTCAATCCGATGAATTACCCCGGAAACGTCTCGCGAAAGGTGGTGATTGTAACCAATGAGGGCACGGTAAAAGAGCCTCTACTAATTGAGGGGCGCGTACTCCCACGCGTGCGAAGCATCGAGGAGCGCTACCCTATTCAGCTTGGAGGTGGGCTTCGCGCGGCGACCAATGCTCACTCCTTCGGTTATGTCGAGCACGGAAAGATGATACAATCGACCTTCGAGGTGGTAAATGTCTCGCAGAAGAGAATCTCGCTTGCGATAGAAAATTCCTATCCCGAGTTGGATTTTTATCTGCCAACGGAGCTTGCTGCGGGCGAGGAGGCAACGATAAACTTTGGCTGTGCGCTGCCCGAAAATAGCACAATTTACGGCTCGTTGGCCTATTCGGTATGGGCTGTTGTGGATGGCAAGAGGGCTCAATATCCGTTTATAATAAACGGACTAGCAATAGACGCTCGCGAAGAAAATGCAAATAATAATGCACAAATGATTGCTATGTCCGAAAAATTTATTAAATTTGGGGCTGTAAAGTGCAATGTTGTTAAGCGCGTGCGCGAGTTGGAGTTGCGCAATACGGGAAACAGCAGACTTGAAATACGAAAATTAGAGCTTACGGGCGAGGGCTTTGTGGCTGATATTGAGGGTGATAGCTCGATTGAGGCTGGTGGCCGAAGAGTGGTTAAGGTTGCGATTTATCCGTCGCGTTTGCCATTTGGGGCTGTGGTCGAGCGATTGCGAATCATAAGCAATGATCCAAAGATGCCTGTGCTCACCATTAGAGTCTCGGCAATAGTCGAGGAGTAGAACAAAAAAGAAGAGGCCTAGAATGTTTGAGATAGTAGAGAAAAGAGAACTTGCGGAGAATATCTATCTGACCCGCGTGAAGGCACCGCGCATTGCCCATTCGGCAAAGCCTGGACAGTTTGTTATTGTTCGTGCCGACGAGGTTGGAGAGCGCACTCCGTTGACAATTGCAGATTACGATGCCGAGGAGGGAACCGTAACGCTTGTAACGCAGGCGTTGGGAATCTCCACTCGTAAGATTGTTGCAAAGGGCGAGGGTGAGTTCTTGGCTGATGTTGCAGGTCCGCTTGGACGTCCGTCCGACTTTATGGCGGAGCCTATCGAGGAGGTACGCAAGCGCAAGTATATCTTTGTGGGAGGTGGTGTAGGTGCTGCACCTGTATATCCACAGGTTAAGTGGTTGGCCGAGCAGGGCGTAGAGGTGGATGTTATCGTCGGCGCAAAGTCGAAGGATTTGCTCATCTATGCCGAGGAGATGCGTAAGGTGGCTACCAATCTCTACATCGCTACAGACGACGGCTCGGAGGGCTTCCACGGTTTGGTGACTACCCTACTCGAGAAGCTCATTACGGAGGATGGCAAGCAGTACGACTGCTGTGTGGCTATAGGTCCGATGATTATGATGAAGTTTGTTACACTGACGGCCAAGAAGTTCGACTTGCCGTGCATCGTATCGCTCAACGCCTTGATGGTGGATGGTACGGGAATGTGCGGAGCGTGTCGTGTTACCATTGCGGGTAAGACCAAGTTCACTTGTGTGGATGGTCCAGAGTTCAATGCCTACGACGTGGATTTCGACGAGGCTATGCGCCGCCAGGGTATGTACCGCACACAGGAGCAGCGTGCAATGGCTATTCAGCGTGAGCGCGAGGCTGGACATAAGTGTAATATAGGTTTGGATAAGTAGGCTATGGCTAATAAGATACCACGTGTTCCGGTAAGGGAGCAAGATGCAAAGGTGCGTGCCACCAATTTTGAGGAGGTGTGCTACGGCTACAATCAGGGGGAGGCTATGCTCGAGGCTACGCGATGCCTCGATTGCAAGAATCCGCGTTGTGTGGCTGCTTGCCCCGTAGGCATTCAGATACCTCGTTTTATTGAGCGACTCCGCGAGGGCGATGTTGCGGGTGCGGCTGCAGTGATATCTGCAGACTCGTCGTTGCCAAGTATTTGTGGTCGTGTATGTCCACAGGAGACGCAGTGCGAGGGTTCGTGTATCCTCGGCATCAAGGGCGAGTCTGTGGCTATCGGCAAGATGGAGCGCTTCGTGGGCGACTGGCAGTTGGAGAATGGTCGTCCGAAGGTGGAGATTGAGAAGAATGGTCACAAGGTGGCCGTCGTAGGTAGTGGCCCTGCAGGATTGGCTTGCGCGAGCGACCTCGCTAAGATGGGCTACGACGTTACAATCTTCGAGGCTCTGCACGAGGCTGGAGGTGTGCTGGTATATGGCATCCCAGAGTTCCGTTTGCCAAAGGATAAGGTCGTAAAGGCCGAGATTGAGAGCGTGAAGGCTTTGGGTGTAAAGATCGAGACCGATGTGGTTGTAGGTCGCACCATCACCGTGGATGAGTTGCTCGACGAGGAGGGCTACGATGCCGTATTTATCGGCTCGGGAGCTGGTCTGCCTCGCTTTATGGGTATCGATGGCGAGAACTTGAACGGAGTGCTGTCGGCCAATGAGTTCCTCACACGCGCAAACCTTATGCACGCGTATGACGAGACGTACGATACACCTATATATGTAGGTCGCAAGGTTGTTGTCGTTGGTGGTGGTAACGTGGCTATGGATGCTGTACGTACCGCTAAGCGCTTGGGTGCCGAGGCTGCGATTGTATATCGTCGTAGCGAGAAGGAGTTGCCTGCGCGAGTTGAAGAGGTGCACCACGCCAAGGAGGAGGGCATCGAGTTTAAAATGCTGACCAACCCTACCGCCATTTTAGGCGACGAGAATGGCTGGGTGCGCGCCATAAATTGCGTTCAGATGGAGTTGGGCGAGCCTGATGCTAGTGGCCGTCGTTCGCCTGTGGTTATCGAGGGCTCCGACTTCGAGTTGGAGTGCGACGTGGTGATTATGGCACTTGGAACATCACCAAATCCACTTATTGCTTCGACGACTGAAGCCTTGGAGGTTAGCCGTCGCGGTTGCATTGTGGCCGACGATTGGGGTCAGACATCGCGTAAGGGCGTATTCGCAGGTGGCGATACCGTGACAGGCGCTGCTACGGTTATATTGGCTATGGGTGCTGGTCGTAAGGCTGCTACTGCCATAGACCGATATGTGCGTGGCGTAGAGGAATAGACATTACGAAAAGAAGAAATAAATAATTTTACTAACTAAATAACACAAAAAATTATGAAAAGAATTTCTATGATTTTGGGTCTCGTAGCCATCGTGGCTTCGACTCTGTTTGTTTCTTGCGCAAAGAAGCACGTGCCTAATGAAGTGCCTGCATTCCCACGCAAGATGAGCGCAACCTACCAGCTCAACAGCAAGGGTGTACACGCTTGGGGTACATTCGTGTTTGCTGACGATGGCAAGACTTCGTGCGCTTGGAACAGCACTAACCGTTGGACAGGTTGTCGTGTTGACCCAACCGATGCTACCCGTTTGATGATGTACTTCGCACCTAACAAGGCCTACACAGTGCGTATTGCTGAGTCGGCACGCGAGTTCTTGCAGTTCCGTGTTCACAAGGTGGGTGAGCCTGTATACAACGAGAGCAGCTACTACACAGCATACGAGGTTAGCGGCGAGCGCAACAATCAGGCTAATGTCACTATCGTAGTAACCAAGATCCCTGCATATGACGAGGAGCCATTAGTAGGTGAGTTGGAGATTTCTATGGCCGAGCAGACTATGCCATTGGCTACCATCACCGTAGGTCCTCAGGCTGAGTAGAGCGAGAGCGACGAGTAGTCAGAACTCATAAGAAGCAGAAAGAGCAATCCAATGCGGGTTGCTCTTTTTTAGTTAGGAGTTAGGAGAGAGGAGATAGGAAATAGAAGAGGGTTTTGCGCGGGCGGAATATAACGTCGGGCTTACGGCCCTCTATGGCGTCACACCTTCGGTGTTCTGTGGCGTTGGGCTTTCAGCCCTCTGTGGCGCGCCCCCTAAAGCAGTCGTCAGACTGCGCCGCCATAAAGGAGGCTTTCCCTCCCCCGCTATAGAGCCAACTTGTGGGCGACGCCAAAAAAAAGTTATCGCGCCTTGACCCCTTCCCCCAAACAATAAAAGCAGCCCGAAGGCTGCTTTTATTGTTATCTCTCGGTGAGACTACTCCCACTCGATGGTTGCATTTGGTTTTGGTGAGAGGTCGTAGCAAACGCGGTTTACGTTTGGTACCTCCTTCAAGATGCGGTCGGTAATCTTGCCGAGGATTGCCC
>JAZLDJ010000070.1:0-14267 GCA_045614685.1 Alistipes sp.
TCCTTAACCTTAACCTGGCAACCCAAGCGCCAGTTATCGCGAATCTGCTTACGGTTGAAGAAGCCGGTCTCGGTAGGAAGAACCTCACCGCCGCCCTCCATTACCTGGCACTTGCACTGGCCACAAGCACCCTTACCACCACAAGCAGATGGAAGGAAGATGTTCTCAGTAGCGAGTGTTGCGAGGAGGTTACCACCAGCCTCAACCTCGACAACCTTCTTACCATCGTTGATGTCGATGGTAACCTTGCCCGACGAGGTCAATTTTGCCTTTGCAAAGAGCAACAGCGCCACCAAGAGGAGTGTTACTGCAAGAAAGGCTACGACTGCAACTATAATAATCTTTGTCATTTCTTTTTACTCTTATTAAAGGTTTTACAACTGAATACCCGAGAATATCATAAATGCGATACCCATAAGGCCGGTGATGATAAATGCAATACCCGGACCCTTCAATGCCGCAGGGATGTTCGAGTAGGAGAGACGCTCGCGGATAGCAGCCATCATAACGATAGCAATCCACCAGCCCAAGCCCGAACCAAAACCATACACTACCGACTCACCTACATTGCGAATCTCACCTGCACCAGCCATCTGCTGCATAAAGAGCGAACCACCCATGATGGCGCAGTTTACAGCGATAAGCGGAAGGAAGATACCGAGCTGGTTGTAGAGCGATGGCGAGAACTTCTCAACCACCATCTCAACCAACTGCACAAATGCAGCGATAACGGCGATGAAGAGGATGAACGAGAGGAACGACAAATCGACACCCTCAGCCAAGGCATTAGGAGCCAATACATACTCGTTCAAGAGGTAGTTCAACGGCACAGTCATAGTCTGCACAAAAGTTACAGCAAGACCTAGGCCGAGAGCTGTCTTTACACTCTTCGATACAGCGATATAGGAGCACATTCCGAAGAAGAATGCGAATACCATATTGTCGATAAAAATCGAACGAATAAATAAATTCAATGTTTCCATACTCTATCCTCCTATTTTTCCTGTAAATCCTTCTTAATTGAACGGTGCACCCAGATAATGCAACCTACGATGATAAGAGCCATCGGAGGGAACATCATCAAACCGCAGTTAGAATATACGCCACCATTGTTGATATACCAGTCGGCAGGGATAACCTCGAAACCAAGCAACTTTCCCGAGCCAAGCAACTCGCGGAAGAATGCGATGATAACGAGAATCAAACCGTAGCCTGCACCGTTACCAAGGCCATCGAGGAACGAGTCCCAAGGCTTGTTCTGCAAAGCGAACGCCTCAACACGACCCATAACGATACAGTTGGTGATAATCAGACCTACATAGACAGACAACTGCTTCGACACATCGTATACGAAGGCCTTCAACACCTGGTCTACAAGGATTACCAACGCAGCGATAACCACCAACTGAACGATGATACGAATACGCGAAGGAACACCCTTACGCAACATCGACATCACCAAGTTGGCGAATGCTGTAACCACCATTACCGACAAACCCATAACAATAGCAGGTTTGAGTTGCACGGTAACAGCCAAAGCCGAACAGATACCAAGTATCTGAACGATGACAGGGTTATTTCCGCTGAGCGGAGCTGTCAAATTTTTCAAACTCTTACTTGCCATTGTTCTCTGTGTTTACTTCGTTAGACTTATGCTCATGATCGCAGCACGAACAAGCCGACTGCTCTGGCTGCTGTGGCTGCTCTGCCTGCTGTGGCTGCGCATTTGCTGCAGTAAAATATGGCTTGTACGAAGCCAAGCAATCCTTAATCATAGCCGATACGCCATCCGAAGTCTTTGTACCTCCGGTGATAGCATCAACCTCGTGCTGAGGATCCTTAGCGCCACCCTTCTTCAAGGTAACAGCTACCAACTCCTCGCCCTCGAAAATAGTCTTGCCAACATACATAGCCTGGTGCTTATCGGTTGCAATCTCAGCACCCAAACCTGGAGTCTCGCCAGCGTGGTCGAGTACGATACCCTTAACGGTATTCATATCCTTATCCAAAGCGATATAGCCCCAAATTGGGCCCCAAAGGCCAGCGCCATACAATGGAATAACAACGCTGCCGTCCTTAGCCTTGAAGATTGGGAACTTACCAGCCTCGCGAGTCTTCTTAACATCCTGCAAAGCCTCGAATACCTTAGCCTCGTCGCTCTCTACAACATTTCCGTTTGCATCGAGCAATGCCGACTCGGCAACAACCTCTTTGTAATCCTTTGTACCCTCGCCAAGCGCCTTAACAATCTGTGTCTTCTTCTCGTTGAGGATATTCGCATCCTGACGATCCTTAAGACCTACAGCGGCCAAAGTAAGAAGCACTGCTACGACTACCACCATCACTACCGAGTAGATGATGATATACTTATTACTATTTGTATTGAATTTCATAGCCTATCCTCCTTATTTAGCAATTTTAACACGATTCTTACGACGACGGATATTTGCCTCAACCACAAAGTAGTCTACGAGTGGAGCCAACGCATTCATGAAGAGAATCGAAAGCATCATACCCTCTGGATATGCAGGGTTGAACTCACGAATGAGGATTGCGAGAGCACCTGTCATAAAGCCTACGATATACTTACCTGTCGAAGTCTGAGCCGAAGTTACAGGGTCGGTAGCCATAAATACAGCACCGAATGCGAAACCTCCGACGATGAGGTGCATATATGGCTCGAAGCCCTCGTGCGCGCTCAAGGCACCTACGCCACAGAGCGAGAAGGTGTAGGCCATAGCCAGACCTCCGACAAACACCGAAACCATAGTCTTCCACGAAGCTACGCCTGTGAAGAGCAAGATTGCAGCACCGATGAGGATTGCCAAGGTCGAGGTCTCACCGAACGAGCCCGGAATGAAACCAAAGAATGCGTCAGATACCGACCACTCCATCGAACCACTGGTAGCCAACTGCTCCAACGCAGTAGCACCTGTCTGAGCATCGGTTGCGCCAAACACCTTCCAAGTCGAGTACCAAACGGTCTCACCCGACATCTGCGGAGTGTAGGCGAAGAAGACAAATGCACGCGCCAATACTGCAGGGTTGAAGATATTCATACCGGTACCACCGAAGATCTCCTTACCGAAAATTACGGCAAATGCGGTACCCAAGCCAACCATCCACAACGGAGTGCTTACAGGCATTACAAGCGGAATCAAGAGGCCCGAAACGAGGAAGCCCTCATTCACCTCGTGGCCACGCCACTGAGCTACGGTAAACTCGATACCCAAACCTACGATGTACGACACGGCAATCATAGGAAGGATGCGAACCAAACCGTAAGCGAAAGCTGTCAAGCCCTCCAAGCCTACCTGAAGACCGGTGTTGTAGCAACCGAACAAGAGACAAGGGATGAGAGCCACAACCACGGTAATCATAGTACGCTTCATATCGTTACAGTCACGAACGTGCGAACCGTGCTTGGTGGTGGTGTTAGGAACGAACAAGAAGGTCTCGAACGCATCGAAAGTCGAGTGCAAGAAACCGAGTTTGCCACCCTTCGAGAAGGTTGGCTTAATCTTATCTACGATATTACGAAGTGCCTTCATTACTCTTCCTCCTTCATCATTAAGTTAATACCATTACGGATAATCTGCTGGAACTCGATCTTCGATGGGCAGACGAACTCGCAGAGTGCCAAGTCCTCCTCTACCACCTCGTAGATACCGAGATTCTCCATCTTATCCAAATCGTTAGCCAAGCAAGCCTTGATGAGGTATGCAGGATATACATCCATTGGCAAATACTTATCGTAGAGGTCGCTCATAACGAAAGCACGCTCACCACCGTTAGTGTTGGTGTCGAGGTTGTACTTACGGCAAGGGAACAACCAAGAGAAGTATGCACGCGATACCGAGAACTTCTTGAAGCGAGGCATTGCCCAACCGAGCAACTCGTAGTCATCACCCTCAGGAATTACGGTAATCTGGTTTGCATTTACACCGAGGAAGCCACCCTTCTCAACTGCGCGACCAGTGAGAACATTGCCCGAGATAACGCGAGCGTGCTCGTTCGAGAGCTTACCACCAAGGATAGACTCGATAGAAGCACCAGCAACTACGCGGTAGTACTTAGGCTCTGTTACGCACGAACCTGCAACTGCAATTACGCGGGTCATATCAACCTTACCAGTGAGGAACAAGCGACCGAGAATAGCAACATCCTGAATGTTTAAGGTCCAAACCTTCTCGCCCTTGTTGATTGGGTCGATGTGGTGAATCTGAACACCCACATTACCTGCAGGGTGCTTACCCTGGAATGCGTGGAGCTCTACGCCCTTAACCTCAGGCTTCTGACCCTTTGCATTGTACGAAAGGTGCACCTTGCCGTCGGTCAAACGACGCAATACATCGAAGCCCTTCTGCAATGCGTGGTGCGACGATGCAAGAGCAAAGTCGTAGTCAACTGCAAGAGGCGCGCTGTCGAATGCCGACACAAAGATAGCCTTTGGCATATCGCTTGGCGAAGCGACAACTCCGTAAGGACGCTGAACAAACATCGTCCACAAACCCGATTCGAGCAAAAGCTCGATAATCTGCTCACGCGATGCACTCGAGAGGTCGAGCGAAGGGAACTGCTTGTATGCAGTCTCCTGGTCAGCTGCAACAACCACCGAGAGAATCTTACGCTTCTCACCGCGGTTAACTGCAGTAACCTCTCCGCTGACAGGCGAAGTGAAGAGAATCTCCGGACGCTTCTTGTCGAAGAAGAGCGGAGAACCAGCCTCTACCTTGTCACCTACCTTAACGAGCATCTTAGGAGTCACGCCCTCGAAATCGAGTGGCGATACAGCATACTCCGCTGCGCGTGGTGCGTCAACGATAGTCTTTGCTGCCTCTCCCTGCAAGCGAATATCCAAACCTTTGCAAAGTTTAATGATTTTCGACATGTTTTTTGAGTTTTGTTAAAGTGAATTAATTAATTTGTTATTTTGTAAAAATAAAAGTCTTTTGGAACACTCACGGTTCCTACCCATAAAATTGCGTGCGAAGATACGAATTTTTCGCGAAATTACACCCTTTTTCTGTTATTATTTTCACAATTGTCGCTATTTTTCGCTATCTTCGCGTTTGATATGATTACGGACATTCACACGCATAATGCGCAAACGCACGCGCAAACCATTGAGACTGTGGGTATTCACCCTTGGCACACACTCGAAGCCGACCTCTCGGCGGTTGAGTTGACGGCTGTTGGGGTCGATGCCATTGGCGAGATAGGATTGGACTTTGCATGCGACGTTCCGCGCGAAGAGCAAATGGCTCTTTTTAGAGTTCAACTCGCCATTGCGGAGAGGCTCAAAAAGGCTGTTGTTTTGCACTGCGTCAAGGCCTTCGAGGAGGTGATGAAAGTATTGTCGGAGCATCGTCTGCAAGCAGTAATTTTTCACGGTTTCATAGGCTCCGCAGATCAAGCTCAACGCGCTGTAAGACAGGGATATTACCTATCGTTTGGCGAGCGTACATTCCGCTCTAATAAAACGATTGAAGCACTGCGCTCCACCCCACTCTCGAACCTCTTTGTCGAGACCGACGAAAGCGCAACCCCAATCGAAGAGATCTACGAAAAAATCGCTGAGCTACGAGGCGTCTCCATCGCCGAACTAATGGAGGCCACCGAGGAGAATTTAAAGAGAATTTTCAACTTTTAACCACCAACTTTGCACTTTTAACTTTTAACTTTTAACTAAAATCGCTACCTTTGTGCAAAAGGTAGCGATTTTATGTGGCTTGAACGAAGTAAATTACTCTTTGGTGAGGAGAAACTAAATATTTTACAACAAGCAAATGTGCTTGTTGTAGGTCTTGGTGGCGTGGGTGCCTACGCGGCCGAGATGCTGGTGCGTAGCGGCATTGGTAAGATGACCATTGCCGACTCGGACTGCGTAGGCGAATCGAACATCAACCGCCAGCTCATTGCGCTCCACTCGACCATAGGTCGCCCCAAGAGCGAGGTGCTGGCAGAGCGATTGCTCGACATCAACCCAAAGCTCGAATTGAGGGTTGTGAACGACTATATAAAGGACGAAAAGACCGACCTTCTGCTCGATAGCGAACGCTTTGATTATGTGGTAGATGCAATAGACACACTCTCGCCAAAATTGGCTCTAATAAAGGGGTGTTTGGACCGAGGTTATCCCGTTGTAAGTTCGATGGGGGCGGGTGCAAAACTCGACCCTACAAAGGTGGAGATTGCCGACATTTCGAAGACGCACCACTGCCCTTTGGCACATATGCTCCGCAAGCGACTCCACAAGATTGGCATCCGCCGAGGTTTCAAGGCTGTATTCTCGGCCGAGCCACCTGTGGAGGGTGCTATGGTATTGTGCGAGGAGCAGAACCACAAGTCGCAAGTGGGCACCGTATCGTATATGCCGGCTACATTCGGCATTGCGTGTGCCTCTGTCGTTGTGAGAGAGTTAATTAGTCGAGAGAATTAAAAAAATTAAATATACCATTCATTCAAAATCGTCAATGATTAGGCTATTTTTGTGCGTTACGCAGTGGCGGAAAGCGCAGCATAGTAGACCTATGTGAGCATTTACGACGCAAGTAAGGTGCAAAAAGAGTCAATCAGAACGATTTTCAAAATCGGAGAAAAAAGCATATGGTAAAAATAGTATTTTTAGATGAGTATTCGTTGGGCGATATGGACCTGTCGCCTATTAAGAATTTGGGCGAGTATGTAGGTTATGACCGCACCTCGAAGGAGCAGGTCTTGGAGCGTTGCAAGGATGCGGAAATAGTGATTTGTAACAAGACGTTATTGCGTGCCGAAACGCTTCGAGCATTGCCAAATCTTCGATTTGTGGCCATTGCCGCTACGGGAATGAATAATGTAGATTTGGATGCTGCAGCCGAGTTAGGCATCGGCGTAAAGAACGTTGCAGGTTACTCGACATCGTCGGTTGCGGAGGCGACACTCACCTTCGCGCTCTCACTCTTCAAAAATACCGCCTACTTCGACAACTACTTCAAATGCGGAGCATATGCCGCCACCGAGGATATCTTCCACTTTGGTCGCCCCGTACGCCAGATGCGAGGCTCGAAGTGGGGCGTTATAGGTATGGGTGCTATAGGCCGCGAGGTCGCACGCTTGGCCTCGGCTTTTGGTTGCGAGGTGGCATACACTTCAACTTCAGGAGCCGTACGCAAGGAGGATTATCCGCAGATGTCGCTCGAAGAGTTGCTCGGTTGGGCCGACGTCGTATCTATTCACTGCCCTCTCACACCTACAACAAAGGGTTTGATTGGCGAAAAGGAACTTGCGATAATGAAGCCAACATCCATTATTATAAATGTTGCACGCGGCGGTATAATCGACGAGGAGGCTTTGGCCAACGCGCTGAATAACAAGACCATAGCAGGTGCAGGTTTGGATGTATTCTCGCGCGAGCCATTGCACGCATCGCCACTCTACAGCCTCGAGGACAACTACGCTCTCGTAGCTGCACCTCACACCGCGTGGGCCGCGGACGTTGCCCGCAAAGTGCTGATAGAGCGCATCGCCGAAAACATAAGCGAATATCTCGCAAGCAAGAGATAAAAAGAATACCGAGCAGTTTTGCTCGGTATTTCTTTTAGTATTTAGGATAGATGCGCGGCATCGATATTCTCACCATTCCGCCACCTACGTCCATCGACTCGGAGACAAGGCGAGCCGCCTTGAAAGGTTTTGGATTGACAAGTTTAGCGCAGCCATTCTTCAAATCGGCAACGCGCACAAAGCTCTTGCCATCGTAGCTAAGTTCGAGGTAGCCCTTGATAAAGATTCCCGAAGGCACACCATCGGCACCTGTTTGGAACTCCACCGCACGGCACACCACAGGTTTCTCGTACTCGAAGAGCACCCAATCGCCCTTATGACAAGGACGCGATGTGCGAGCCTGGAGATTCTTTGCAAACTTCGAGTAAGGATATCGCGAAGACTCAGGCATAGACGACGTGAATGTCACCGCAGGGCGGATGGTCTTATAGTATGAAAAGTGCGCCACCTCAGGCGACTTGGCACCGCGATACTCGCACCAGAAGAGGTACTTAGCAGGGGTTGTCGTGGCGATTGCCTTATCGTAGAGATTGACCTTATCGGAGTTCTCCTCACGATAGTAGATGACGCCATTATCAATCTTCTCCACCGAGAGCAAGCCATTGCTATAGAGGATATTAGGCGGTGTAATTCGGAAGTTGATACCCATATCGGCCATACGGTCGTAGTGACGTGTATAGAGGCGATTGTGAAACTCTTGCCACTCGTCACCGCCATTCTTACCCCATCCGTGCTCGGCAAGTGCACAAAGGCGAGGGAAGGTCTGATACTCGATGAAATCTATGCTCTTGTCGCCGCCATTCGAGAGGAATGCCTCGCTCCAATATGCAGCCTCGAAGCCCTCAACAAGCACCACCTCCTCGGGTGTGAAGCCAGCCTTGGCGAAGTCGAACGAATAGGTCTTACGAACATCGAAAGCACCACCCCAGGTTGGACCATTCTCGGTTATGCTCTGACGCATATCGAAGTAGAAAAACTCCTGCGGCATAAAGATGGTAGGATAGCCCTTCATCATCACCTGCTTGCACACCTTGGCACTCTTCCAGCCATGTACCCAAGCCTCCTTCGACAATCCGCCACCAAAAGCAGCCTCATTCCACACCGAAGGTCTCTTGCCATACTTGGCAAGAATCTCTTGGATGCGGCCAATGAACATATCCTCCAACTTGTAGCCATCGGTATAACCACGCTCGCGCAACCACGCCGAGCAATGAGGGCAACGCTTCCACTGCGACATATTCACCTCGTCGCCACCAATGTGGAAGTGCTTAGACGGGAACAGCGCACACACCTCGGCTAAAATCTCCTCGAGAAGGCGATAGTTGCTCTCCTTGGTAGCGCAAACTACATTGCGATTGTCGTAGTTGCCATTCACGGCCAACGAAGTGTTGGTGTAGTCGCAAAGCACCTCGGGATAGACACGCGCAAGGGCCTGGCTATGGCCTGGGAGATCTATCTCGGGGATAACCTCTATGTTACGCACCGCAGCATAGGCTACAATCTCCTTGATATCCTCTTGAGTGAGGTAGCCACCATACTTCTCGTCCCACTTGCCGAGCGAAGGCCTGATTGGCGAATCACCACCACGGAAACCGCCCTCCTTGGCCAATCGTGGATGCGACTTTATCTCGATACGCCAGCCCTGATTATCAACCAAGTGCCAATGCAACTTGTTGATTTTGTGGTAGGCAATATAGTCGACATAACGCAAGATGTTCTCCTTCTCCATAAATGTACGCGCGATATCGAGCATAAAACCGCGATATGCGAACTTTGGCTTATCTACCACCTCGCAACCTTGCACTACGGCAGGCAACGCCATCTGCTTGGTATAGACCGAACTTGGCAAGAGCTGAAAGAGAGTCTGTATACCATTGAATACACCGCCATAGGCACCTCCGACTATCGTCACACCCTTCTTCGAGACCGAGAGGCGATACTCCTCCTTGGCAAGCGACGAATCAAGCGAAAGCGAGATGTAATTGCTCTTTGGAGCATTAGTTTTGACATCTGCAACTTGTATATAGCCGCGCAGATAGTCGACAAGCGGCATCAGCTGTTCGGAGTCGCAAACTAGCACCGTAGAACTATTCAGCGTAAAGGCTTTGTTGTGCTGTGTGATGGAGATTGGTTGTGGCACTATAGCAACCGCCGAGGCCGAAATAGTAACGGCAAAGAATGCCACAAGCACCAAAAGAGTCTTTTTCATATAGATATGTTTTTAGGTTATTCTGTACAAAGATACAAAAAAGCGGAAAACGGAAAGCGGAGAACGGAAAACTTTTTCTCCATTGGTGCAAAAAAATATCATTGCAGTTTGATGACTGTTTAAATAGTTAAAATCAGAACGATGTTTATTTCTTGTCAGAAGTCGTGAGGTGCGGCGCATCGCAAAAGACCAATACCACAAAAAATGGAATTTAAGCAGATGAGAGCAAGGCTTGCAAAAATTCCGAGATTGGGGAATACTTTGCGTATTTTCCTATCTCGGAATTTTTGTATAACGCAGCTAACGCTGCTTAAAAACATTTTTTACAGTTCGTCGGAGTAGACCGCACCTGGCAAATCATGCTGATTGTAGCGCGACGCCATAGACATACCATAGGCTCCGGCAGTCTTGAGGGTGAGCAAATCTCCACGCTTGGTGAGTGGGAGAGATACATTCTCGTCGAAGATATCGGTACTCTCGCAAGCGGTGCCCACGATGGTGTACTTGAGGCGCTGCTCGCTCTCGGAGGTGATATTCTCAATATTGTGGTACGAGCCATAGAGTGCCGGACGGATAAGCTCGGTCATACTTGCATCGACGATAACAAGACGACGACCAGTAGCGGTGGTCTTATTGAAGAGCACCTTGGTGATAAGCTCGCCACACTCAGCAACAATCGAACGACCAAACTCGAAATGCACCTCGCGCTTGCCCACCTGAAGGTGCTGCTTGATGATTGCAAACACCGAAGCAAAGTTTGGAATTGGCTCATTCTCAGGCATATCGTAGTTTACACCCAGACCCCCTCCAACATCCACAAACTCCAACTCGAAGCCGAGATCAGTGAGGTTCTTGACAATGACATTCACCTTGTTGCACATATTCTCGAAGACGTGAAGCTCACGAATCTGCGAACCGATATGGATGTGCATACCTACAACGTCGATATTCTTCAACTTCTTGATATCCTCCACGCGGTCGAGAATCTCCTCGTAGGAGATACCGAACTTCGAATCGGCCTGACCTGTATCGATACAGTGGTTGGTCTTAGGGTCGATATCGGGGTTTACGCGCAAACCTACGCTCATAACCTTGCCCATCTCGCCCGCAATCTCGTTCACAACGTGCAACTCCTCGATAGACTCGCAGTTGATGGCGAAGATACCCTGCTCGATGGCATATCTAATCTCCTTATCCTTCTTACCTACGCCTGCATAGACGATTGTCTTTGGGTCGAAGCCAGCCTCAATCGCGCATCGAACCTCGTTACCGCTTGCGCAGTCGATACCGAGTCCGTGCTCGCGGATAATCTGCAAAAGGCGAGCGTCGTAGTTTGCCTTGATGGCGTAGTGCACCTTGTAGTCGTAGCGCGACGCCATAGTCATCAGGCTCTCCAAGGTCTGGTGCAAAAGTTCTACATCGTAGAGATAGAATGGGGTTTCGTGTGTTGCCAACTTTGCGGCAACTTGTCTGCTTAACATATCTAAAAAACTATCTGATTTCTATAAAAATATAGGAGTTTGGCTCCATAAATATCTGCGCCTTCGAATTGGTAATTTCGATTGGCATCTCGGTGTGCATCTTGAAGCGGTCGGTGACGTGTGCAATAGCCTCATTCACCTCGAAGTTCTTGAAAGAGATGGTTACGCGCTTTGGTGCCACAACATTTCTGTCGTCGGTGTAGTAGGTCAACAAGAGAGCCAACTTACCACTCTCGTCCTTTGCTGCGGTGGCGTAAAAATCCTTCAAACCACCAACACTAGTCTTGACCTGCGTACCCAAACGGCGCAACTTTGTCCACGAATAGAGCGAATAGTACGCGTGGCGTGGCTGCGAGGTGTAGAGGTCGAACAAACCATTAAAACTTGTTCCAGGACGAGCATCGTAGTACATCATCATATGTACGGATGTATCCTGGAAATAGGACATTACAGCGGCTGTATGTGCCGCACCCTTGTGCGAGTTGATAACCTCGATTGAGTGAACGAACTCATCGGTCCAATTGGCAACGTAGTTCCACTCGTTGAAGATCATCTCTACATTCGAGTAGCCATACTTTTTGAGCAGAGCCGTCACTCCGTCAACCATCCTTATCGCCTTATCCATCTTGCTGAAGTAGCGATGAAACGAGAAGAAGTCCAACTCCACGCCTCTCTTCGACATTGCAGCAAGGAATCGGTCGGCCCACTCCAAGTTGCTTGCGAGAGCTGGTCCTCCAATCTTCAGATGCGGGAAGCACTTATTGAGGTGGTTTGCGGTAATCTCGTAGAGTTTATGAAACTCCTCCTCAGTACCAGTCCACATAGGTGAATTGGAACGCTTGAAATTTGGCTTGGCAGTATCGATATCGGGCTCATTCCAAATCTCCCAGTACTCGATATTGTAGTGGAAGCCATTTGCCCAACCCTCGTTGTAGTGGCGGATGATATGCTCACACACACGCGCCCACTTCTCGAAGTCGGCAGGAGGATTGGCTCCATACTTCTTGCGCCAATGCTCAATGGATTGTCCCAAACGATAGAACACCTTTGTATTTGCGTTGTAGATATCCTTGATGAGTTTATCGGTCAAGGTAAAATCGTACGACTTAGCATCATTCTCGTCAGCATCAAAGTTTGGAAACACACACGAAATATCTACCGTATGCGCCCATCGCCAAGCAATTGGAGCATCGTGCAGACGTGCATAGCCAAACTCAGCATCCTTATAAGCCTGGGCATTACCCTTCTTCTGGGTAGAGCCAGCCACCTGAGGGCCGTTGTTCACGGCATTCATCACTTTGATTTTGCCAACAACCTGCTTTGCGTCTACAACAACTTGCGCTCGCACCGATAGAATCGATGCGAGTGCAAAAAGTACAAAAAGAGATCTTTTCATAATCTTCATTTCGTCTGTGGGCTATACTTATATATAATATATATTACTTCAATGTAACGAGCGAGTGTCCGTCCATCTCAGCCGGCTGTGGCACGCCCATAAGTGCGAGTACGGTTGGAGCAACATCGGCCAAGATACCATTCTCAACCTTTGCTACGCGGTCCGAAACAACAACTACTGGCACTGGGTTGAGCGAGTGAGCGGTGTTTGGAGTACCATCCTCGTTGATAGCGTTGTCGGCATTACCGTGGTCGGCGATGATAACAACCTCGTAGCCGTTAGCCTTAGCCGAGGTAACAACCTTGGCTACGCACTCGTCTACAGCCTTAACAGCCTTCTCGATAGCCTCGTAGATACCGGTGTGGCCAACCATGTCACCATTTGCAAAGTTCAAGCAGATGAAGTCGTACTTCTGCTCGTCGAGTGCACCAACCAACTTGTCGGCAACCTCGTATGCGCTCATCTCTGGCTGCAAGTCGTAGGTAGCAACCTTTGGCGAAGCAACCAAGATGCGGTCCTCGTTCTCGAACTTCTCCTCGCGACCACCATTGAGGAAGAATGTCACGTGAGCATACTTCTCGGTCTCGGCAATACGCAACTGATTCAAACCGAGCGACGAAACATACTCACCCAAGGTATTCTGTACATTCTCCTTGTCGAAGAGGATGTGCAAGCCCTGGAACGATGCGTCGTATGGAGTCATACAGCAGTAGTAGAGAGGCATTGTGTGCATACCCTCTGCTGGCATATCCTGCTGTGTCAATGCTACAGTAATCTCACGAGCACGGTCATTACGGTAGTTGAAGAAGATAACCATATCGTTTGGCTTGATAGTGCCGATAGCGTTACCCTCGCCGTCAACTGCAACGATAGGCTTGATGAACTCGTCGGTTACGCCCTCTGCATACGAAGCCTCAACTGCGCCAACCATATCGGTAGCCTTCTCGCCAACGCCATCAACCAAGCAGTCGTAAGCAATCTTCACACGCTCCCAACGCTTGTCGCGGTCCATTGCGTAGTAACGGCCGATAATCGAGCCAATCTTACCTGTAGACTGAGCCATATGTGCCTCCAAAGCCTCAACAAAACCCTTACCGCTTTTAGGGTCGGAATCACGACCATCCATAAAGCAGTGTACGTAGGTATTCTCTATGCCGTAGTGCTTCGAGATATCGCACAACTTGAACAAGTGATCAATCGACGAGTGAACACCACCATCCGACAAGAGACCCATAAAGTGAACGTTTACACCATTCTGCTTTGCATACTCGAATGCTGCAACAATCTCCTTGTTCTCCAAGATAGAGCCAGTACGGCAAGCGCGGTTGATCTTAACGAGGTCCTGATATACAACACGACCTGCGCCGATGTTGAGGTGACCTACCTCCGAGTTACCCATCTGACCATCAGGCAAACCAACGTTCTCGCCGTCGGTACGCAACTCTGCGTGCGGATTAGCCGCTGTGAGTGCGTTGATAAACTCAGGATTTGTCGAATAAATAGCGTCGGACTTTGTGTGGTTACCAATTCCCCAACCGTCCAAAATCATTAACAAAACTTTATTTGCCATAGTTTTTTCTTGCTTTTAGCCTTTAGCCGTTGGCCATTGGCTTTTATTTAATTTTTAATTCAA
>JAZLDJ010000071.1:0-9736 GCA_045614685.1 Alistipes sp.
ATGGTCGCCCGGCACCTTTCCCTCGAGCAAAGTCGATAGAGGTGACCAAGGATGACGCAGCTTTTGGTAGCAACACAGCAGCCGAAGTCATCTATGGCTTCAAGAAGTACGACCAACGCTTCACCTGGTCCAATTCGGTCAATGCGTACGCAACATCATTATCCTATCCGAGAGCCTTTTATAAGGTCGGCTATTCCAGCAAGTTGGCAAGCGAGAGCACCTATGCCAAGGATAATAACACCCAATACACTTGGTACGGAAAGAGTGTACATCACCCTTACGACGAGAGCGACAAGTTATGGTTTTCGGAGAATACGGATGTCGTAAGCAAGAAATCGGACAACGACCCTTGCCCTGCGGGATATGTTGTGGATAACACCGACGGTGTTACCGATTACCTCAAGGCGTTCAAATACACCAAGGGACACAAGGGCGGCAAGAACTGCTATGGCTACTACTACACCTGCCCTGCAACCGAGAGCTTTGTATGGATAGCCAACTCGGGCTATCGAGCAGGAACAAGCGCAACGCTGAGCTCCGTTGGCGAGAGCTTCAACCATTGGTCGGCCCACTCCACAAGAGGAAGCGACAATAATCTCGCTGCAGTGCGTGCGACGTTAGGCTATAACCATAGTGCGGATACGGGTAATCCGAGCGTTAGTGCCACCTATGCGCAGCTTGGACAAGGCTTTACCATTCGTTGCCGCGCTATCGACAGAACAAAGTTGCAGAGCGCAACCATCGTTGCCTCCACCTTCGAAGGCGATGGCTCGGCCTCGTCGCCATACCTTATCAAGAGCAGCGCAGACCTCGCAAAACTTGCAGGGCTATGCAATGGTTCATTGCAGACAACCGAGAGCATCGACTTCTCCACTGCCCACTACGCTCTGGCGACAAATATCGATATGGCAGAGGAGGCATTCAGCCCAATCACCCCTTTTAACGGCTCATTCGATGGTAGGGGCTACACCGTATCGAACTTGACCGTCACCCCAACGGATAACACCCCAACGGGATTGTTTGGCTTGACTACGGGGGCGACAATCAAGAATGTAAACATCAAGAGTGGTGCGGTCTATGTAATCAACACCTCCCAACTCCACACCGGAGGTTTGGTCGGCAAAGCCATCGAGACAACCATCGACAACTGCTCGTTCGAGGGTGCTGTATCGTCGGTTTGCAGCGCACAACACAACTGCGACGGCGTAAGCGGTAGTTCATCGAGCGTCACTGGTGGCTTGGTCGGTTTTGCCAAGAATTGCACCATCTCGAACAGCTCCGTCACCGCTTCGATATATTCGCGAGGTCAGTTTACCGCTGGTATTGTCGGTTCGATCGAGGGCGGCAGCATCACCAAGGCGGTATTTGCTCGTGGCTCGCACCTCGAATCAACTATGAACCACGTGGGAGGCATCGCAGGTTGTATGACCTTCGACGCAGTAATCTCGGAGTGCACGGTCGATGCTCCCGTAGTTTGCGGATATGCCGTTCACGGAGGTATCGTAGGTCGTATGCAGAGCGGCAAGGTTAGCAACTGCCTTGTCACGAGCAATGCGGCTGTCGTGGGTTGCAAGGATAATGCTACGGGCGCATCGTACGACGGAACGGGCGGTATTGTAGGCAAAATCGAGAGCCTCGGAAGCAAAGGCACAATGGCCATTGTCGAGAGGTGCGCCTGCTATGCGAATGTCTCGGCAAATATCATTGTGGGAGGCATTGTCGGACATCTCAAGGGCGATAGCAACACCACCATAGCCGAGGAGGTCAAAGAGTGCCTCTTCAAGGGAAGATTGTCGGCAGCCTATAAAAATAGCTCTAACTACGGTGTATGCGGAGGCATTATCGGTTGTTGCAATATGAGTACAAGTGTAGGTGGAGCGACAAAGGTTTCCGACTGCGCAGCTTTGGTTGATGGCATCACATTCAACTCCGCAGCCACAAACGCAGGATTTGGAGGTATTGTAGGCTACTCCAAGACCACCGACTACAGCCGCTGCTACAGCAATCTCGACATTGCAACCATTGTTTCGGAGGAGGGCAAGTGCATCAGCGAGTACACATCAATAAACTACTATGGTTCCCTCTATGGTCGTGGAAATGGAGCCTTGAATGACGTCACCTTCACCGACTGCTACTACTATGGCACACGCATCGGCTACGAGAGTGTAACAGCCACGACAAATGTGGAGTCGCTCACAGCTTCGCAGATAACAGACGGAACGCTGCTCGGCAAGCTAAATAGCGCAAATGGCAATTGGGAGACCGACACCAACGGTTATCCACTGCCTAGCGACGTACCTGCCGACACAAACCCAACTTCGACAGTAACAAAGAGTCGTGTCAGCATCATTGGCGACTCGATATCCACCTTCAAGGGTTGGGGCCCAAATGGATACAGATACTACTATCCAATCAGTAGCAATCCTACGGTGATATCGGCTGCGCAGACCTATTGGCACAAGCTGATATATAAGTATATGAGCAACGCAACACTCGAGAAGAATATCGCTTGGACAGGTAGCGTTGTGGCTCGCTCGACCGATGCCAGCTACCTCTCGAGCGACCACGGCGCAGGTCACTGCTTCGTGGAACGCCTCCGCGACGATGGCGTGGGCAATCCCGATGTGATTCTGTTGCACGGTGGCACCAACGATGTCAGCAATCGTGGCAAGAGCATCGCTGTGCATCCGAACTATCCGATATATGGCGCCTCGGACTACTCGAAGACGATGTGTCCTACCGACGAGGAGATGGTCGCAGTATTCGCAACAGCCGACGCCAAGACATCTTGGGAGGAGATATTGAATCTCAACGATACCTCATTCGTGGAGGCCTATGTCAAGATCCTTTCGATGATGCACTGCAAGCACCCTAACGCCAAGGTCGTGATGATAATCGGCGATTGGATTCACGAAGGAACTCGCCAAGCCATTCATAAGATTGCCGACCACTATGGCACAAAGTGGGGCTACAAGTGCGTCGATTTGCAGAATATATCACCTTATGGCACATATCAGGTTATTCCAAAGGAATCGGGATGCCATCCGAACGAAGCGGGATTCGAGGTTATGGCAAACTACATCTATCAGCAGGTAGGCTCATACATCGACTAATATCACCTACCAACACAACAGAGGGTGTCCGAACAAACGAACACCCTCTGTTTTTAGTTATGACCAACCCTAAAACTTGTTGAGCACCTTGCGAACACGTTTCTCGTGTGCAGCAAACTTCTTGTCGATAGCGGCATTGAAAGCCTTGATATCGCTCGGATAGAGCTTCGGCATATCCACCTTAGGCTGTTTGATTTTCAACACCTTACGCACAAGTTCCTTATTCAGAAGGCGGCCCTTCTTAGCAACCTTAGTGTAGGCCTTCGCTTTGAACTCACGCGAGAGCTCCTGCATGGCACTTCCACTCACACATTTCGGAATATCGTGCTTTGCACGCACATAGACAGGCACCGCCATACTCGAAACCGAGTGGCCATTCATCACCAGCATACGCGGATTGTCGCCATCGCACACCATCACAAAAGCACCTACAGTCGAGCCACGAGGCACGGTATGATTGGCGCAGTAGTAGCGGCTATCCGACTTGAGTACGTTACCATACTTCACACTATTGTACGAACGCGAATATCGGATGAAATCCCAAGGCGAGAAATCCCCTTTGTGCGCGCCCATCTCATTCATTATCAGGTTGTAGCGACGCTCCGAAGAACCTTTCACCTCCTTGATGCGGGCGTGCGAAAAATTGGCTCTCACATCGAAGCCAGCCTCGCCTCTCGCCGAGACATCGTAGCGACGATAGCCCGTATCCCAAATCTCGAAATAGGCCACCGCACCCGTAGCATCGCCAACACCCATATTCGACTTCATACGGCGTGCTCGTTTGGTCTTGCGGAGCAACTCCTCGAAGTCGTCTACAGTAGCGCAGTTTGCCAATCCATTCCACATTGCACCACCTCGCATACGGCGACGTTTGCACGCCTTGTACTCCTCGACGGTAGCCTCAGGCATATTGCCTGTGGCGGTACTGATAAAGCCGAGTCCAGCCTCGTTGATTCCGGCAAAGACCAAACGACCTCCACCCTCCTCGTTTTTCGTCACTGCGGTATAGGCATAATCGTTGCCTGTGACATACTCGATATGGGTGTTATCGAAGCCTGAATCACGATGCTTCCACAACAGAGGAACTCCCTCGGTCGAACGACTGGCGGCAACGATAGCCGAGGTGCATGCAAAGGCCTCGGCACAAAGCACAAACAACGCTATAGGAAGAATAAGCAAGCGCTTCATAATTAGGAATTTGTGAGGGTTTTACAAATTAGTTCTCAGGCGCAAACATTGGGTCCCAAGCTGGCAACAAAATTGGCTTCTGCTTGAGCATTTCGAGCACATCCTGTGGCACATACTTACGCTCCACAACGAGGCGGAACATATACTCGTTGAACCACTCGTCGGTCATGATGAGGTTACCCTTGTAGCCCGACTTTGTTCCCCAGCTATTCTCCACCATCCACTTGCGTGGCGCACCCTTCTCGTCGAGATCTACGGCGATAAGAGTCATTGCGTGCGACGAGCCACTTGCGTAGGTCATTACGCGCTCGCGCTTACTCATCGGGAACTCGGTGCGGAACAACGACTCGTAGTCGAAGTTTGCCAAGTCGAGAGTGCCCTTCTCGCGGTTGAAGAACTTACCCACATCACACGAGAAATACATCGCGGTATTATCCTTGATTGAGGCGATAGCCATCTCCTTGATACGCTCGATTGGAAGGTTGATGTAGAGCCAGTTCTCGCCATCATAGACGTGGCGGTCGTACTCAATCTCGTAGACCTTGCCATACTCGCGTGCAGGGTCGTTCATAATCATCACATAGTTTGCCTCGAGATCCTCGCCTATAAACTTGTCATAGAACGACTTAGGAGTATATTTCTCGGTCGAAATCACCTCGCCGCGACGATTGCGCAGAGTCCACTCAAACTCGGTTGGCGGAACACCCAAGCACTCCACCAAGATGCGATAAATCTCGCTGAGCTGTCCCACCTTCATTGCCGAAGCAGCCTTATCGCTCTTGGCAGCACGGAGAGCCAACGCATACTCGCGCAACTTGAGCGAGAGAATCATTCGCATGTTGCGTGTATTGTTGCTCTGGAAGGTCTCAGGCATCACCTCCTTAGGCACTACGCCATACTTCATAACCAAGTTCGACACGCCTGTGAACTGACCACCATCGCCAATCGGATTGTGCAACAACCAATCGACCTTTCTATCATCGAAAGGCAATGAGCGAGTGTCGATAATTGCCTGAAGGAAGAGGTTCGACTTCTCGAGCAAATCGTAGAACGAGCAGTAGTTTTGCGAGAACTCCATCTCGGAGAGTTCATACTTGTCTATCATCTTGGCACGCAACACGTTAAGACCCGTAAACAACCAACAACGACCCGACTGTTTTTGGTCGGTAATACCGCGCGTCTTCACACGGTGCGAGAAGTGGGTATCGCACATCGCAAGGTTGTCGCCATTGGTGGCAAGCACCGCAATCGAGGAGGTGGCTAGGGCATTTTTAATGGCCTTCTGCGCTGGCTCGGCGGTGTAACTCTTGCGGATTTTCGCCAACATCTTGGCATCGATACCGCCATCTTTCGACTGTGCATTCGATGCGAAGAGCGCACCCAATGCAACTGCTAAAACAAACAATCTCTTCATAATTTTATCTCTTTTAAATATTAAATTCGCCTAGGACAGTTTCGATTTTCAGACAAAGGTAACGAAATTTTGCAGAAAAAACAATAGTTTTTTCGCAATGCGTGCGAAGGTTCTACATAAAAAATCGTATCTTTGCCGCGATTAAAACAGTTTCAAGATGAGAAAATTTTTATCGTTTTTTATGGGCGTAACACTCCTCTTTGGGGCACAGTCGTGCGAAGACATCGAGGTGGTGAAGAGCACAACTCTTCTCTGCCAGACAGAGGGTCTCACCGACGGAGGCTTCACCACTCTTGCGGAGTGGACCGCCAACGAGCAGATATGCCTCTATAGAGGCGAAGATTGGACCCCTGCAATTCTCGGCATCGAGTCGGGCGCAGGCTCTTCGTCGGCCACATTCAGTGGCAACACAGCGGGTACGCGCAGCGGATTCTACGCAGTGCGCCCAGCATCGGCTGCAGGAGCAGTTCGTAGCGGTGGCGAGATAGCAATCGAGGTTGCACCAACAAACATCTTCTTTGCCGACGAGAACTCATCTACCGCCGTACCTCAAGTTGGCGAGGGCGACGCCAAGGGCTTGACATTCAGCTCGATATTCGGAGCCTTGAAGTTCAATATCGAGGGAATAACTTCGGTATCTTCGGTGATGGTATCGATACCTGGTCAGGAGCGAGGCATATGCGGTACATTCCAGTACAACTTTTTGCAGGGTACAATCTATGGCGAGGATGTCAGCTACGACATCACTCGCAACTGCACTCCGTCGATGGATATATCGTCAAGCAAGGCCATCTATGTGGCGTTGCCTCCGGGTGGTTACAAGAGCGTCGAGATGCTCGTTACCAATGCCGAGAGTGGCGAAAAGAATCTCTACCGCGCGCAGAACATCGCAGTACGTCGTGGCTCGGTTATGTCCGTACCAGCCTCGTCGTATGTATATGTGCCACAGGTTGTAGGTCGTTGGCACATCAAGAGCTATTGTGGAGCAGAGTCTCCTGTAGACCTCTACATCGAGTTCAAGGCCGACTTCAGATTCACCATTTTGCAGCGCACCGAGTCTGCCGACTACATTGAGTTCGAGGGTATATACACCGAGAATAAGGAGAATGGCACAATCTCGGGTACCTATAGCGATGGTGAGAATTGGAGCGACAGCTACAAATATGCCATTAACGAGAATCACGAACTTGTCTTGACAAGCGTATCGAATAGCTCAGAGGTCTCGGTCTACGAGCCAGCCGAAATGCCTAAGGTATCGTCAGCGCCTATCCCAAGCCGTGCCACTAACATCAAACCTTTGTAGTAGAGTATGAATATGAGAGCGTTTATATACATTATTTTAGGTACATTCCTACTCGTAGGTTGTACTGCTGACGTGGATAATCAGACCATTGCGAACGGAGAGGTAACCACCTCCGACAAGATTTTAAATAGTTCGCAGAATGCTGTACAGGGCACCATCTTGGTCCGCTTCAACGCCACAGCCGAGAGCCGTTTGGCAGAGTGCGCTACGCGAAGCGGAGCTACCCGCACGGGTGTGCATGGCGTAGATGCCATCCTCGACAATATAGATGGTTGTGCCGTAGAGCCTATCTTCACCATTACCGAGAAGAACCGAGATAAGGTCTACGAGCGAGGCTTGCACCTTTGGTACGAATTGCAGTTCAACGACGAGTGCGACCTCGACGCTGTGGCTGCAGAGTTGACCAAAGTTAGCGAGGTGGAGCGCGTGCAGTTCTCGCAGAAGGTACGCCGCGTGAATAACCCACAGATACTAGCTTCGACCGAGTTCAAGAGTCAGCCATCCACTCGAGTAAAGAACGTTGGCGGCTCGATATCTTTCAACGATCAATATGGCAAATACCAGTGGTCATTGAACAACCTTGGCTCGAACTCTTATGTGTCGGATGGTGGCTATGTAGCCAATTTGCCAGCTGTAGTTGCGGGTGCCGACATCAACGTCATCCCCGCTTGGCGATTGTGCAAGGGCGACCCTTCGATTGTCGTTGCTGTAGTCGACGAGGGCGTAATGTACACCCACGAGGATTTGTCTGCAAATATGTGGGTAAATAGCAGCGAGGTCGATGGCGACGGCGTAGACAACGACGGAAATGGCTATATCGACGACGTGCACGGATTCAACTTTGTGCGCCTTGATAGCAACATCAAATGGAACAACGCCAACGACTCGGGCCACGGAACACACGTTGCAGGCATCATCGCAGCTATGAACGACAACAATGTCGGCATCTGCGGTATCGCGGGCGGTAGCGGCAACGACGATGGCGTGAAGATTATGACCATACAAATCTTCTACGGAAATGGAGGTGCTTCGACCAAAAACACAGCCAAGGCTATTCAGTATGCAGCCGACAATGGCGCTCATATTCTGCAGAATAGCTGGGGCTACGACTCGAACTTGGCAGACCGACAGAATCCTGCAAACGACACATCGTACAAGTCGTATTTCCGCGTTGAGGCCGAGGCTATCGACTACTTCGTGGCTAATGGTGGCGACGAGAATGGCCCTATCGAGGGAGGCTTAGCGATATTTGCGGCTGGTAACGAGAATGTGGCTCTTCCGGGCTACCCTGCTGCATACAAGCCTTGCGTGGCGGTGGCATCACTCTCGCCTTCGCTCCGACCAGCCTACTACACTTGCTACGGTACAGGAACTGACATTGCTGCTCCGGGTGGTGAGTCACTCTACACCAATGGCGCGATACTCTCGACTGTACCTGAGGAGTTCGACGACCCATCCCTCAAGCACTACGGTTTGATGCAGGGTACATCGCAAGCCTGTCCACACGTATCAGGCATTGCGGCACTCGGATTGTCGTACGCCAAGAAACTCGGCAAGCGATATAAGGCCGACGAGTTCCGCACAATGCTGCTCTCAGCAACCAACAATATAGACCCATACCTCACAGGCTCAATCAGCATAGCACTTAGCAATGGCTCGCGCCTAAAGGTCGACTACCCTAGCTACAAGGGCAAGTTGGGCGCTGGATATGCCGATGCCTACAAGCTCCTTTTGCAGATTGACGGAACACCTTATACCGTAGTGCGTACGGGCGTGAACGAGACCATCGACCTTGCACCATACTTTGGCAGCGGAGTTCACCATGCAAAGTTGCTTGAGGTTAAGGTATCCGACGAGGATAAGGCAGCAGTAGGACTTGGCGATTGCACATTCGATGCAGGCAAGCTGAATGTAACTTGCTCGAAGAGTGGCGCAGCAACCTTCTCGGTTACACTGCTAGTTGGTGGCGGCTCACTCGATGATAACAAAAACCCATACCCAATTGAGGTTACCAAGACATTTGTGGTGATGTCGCGCAACGCTGTTGCCTCGAACAACGGTTGGTTGTAAAAGCAAGACTACCATATCACAAAAAACCGAGAGTTGTACGCTCTCGGTTTTTTTGTGGCGGATGGTAAGGGGTGTTAAAGGGTGTTAAGGGTTGTTAGAGGTTGTTAGGGGAAAGTGACTATAAGCAGACGAGAGCAAGATACCACAACATAAATTCTTGTCAGAAGTCGTAAGATTTCAAAATACCACCTCGATAGAAAAAGCAGTTTTGAGTGAGGGAATTTTGTGCCAAACAAGTACACTCGACCGCCCAAAACTGATTTTAAGCGGATGACTGCAATACCCCACAACCCAATTTCTCGTCAGAAGTCGTGAGGTGTGGTGCATCGCAAAAGAAAGACCTTCGGGATAGTACAAAATCGTACAGCCCGAAGGTCTTTACTATTTAGCGATGTGCCGCAGATTGCGGCTTATCACGAGAAATTACAACTTTGGACCTGCTGCTACAAGAGCCTTACCAGCCTCGTTAGTAGTGTACTTGCCGAAGTTCTTGATGAAACGGCCAGCGAGGTCTGCTGCCTTAGTCTCCCACTCTGCTGCGTCAGCGTAAGTGTCGCGTGGGTCGAGGATTGCAGGATCTACGCCTGGAAGTGCAGTTGGAACCTCGAAGTCGAATACAGGAATCTTCTTGGTTGGAGCCTCGAGGAT
>JAZLDJ010000072.1:0-4065 GCA_045614685.1 Alistipes sp.
GATGTTACCAGTGTTCACAAGCTCTCCATTTGGTGCAAGACCTCCCGATATATATGCGCAGATGCCACCAACGTGAAGGCTTCCTACTTTCACATTGTCAACCGTGATATTGCCCTTGTTTGTGGCGTTGGTGATTTGCGATACGTGAGTACCATTGCTGCTAACCTGTACACCCGCAATTCCTGCCACGCGAATAGATCCGCTGCTGGTTACGTTGAGGCACTTGATCTCGCCCTCATTAACCGCGTGCTTGATGAAGGTCTCATTGGTTGCTGCGCTTGCATAGTTTGGTGAAGCAAACAATCCTGCCACCATACCAGCATCGCCACAATCGCCACTGAGAGTGATTGTACCCTTGTTCAGGCAAGGCTTGTCGCTACCCTCGGCCTTGTCGAGAAGGAGGTCGTAGCCCTTCTCCACATCACCCACGAAGCCTGCTGCATAGGCGTCGATCTTGGCGGTAGACTCATCGTCAAGGTTTGTGGTGATGTTACCCTCGTTTGTACACGAATAGAACGAAGTTGGGCAATATGTTCCGCCCACAAAACCACCTACGCGAGCCTTCTTATCGTCGCTATTTGAGAGTATTCCTCCAACTGTTACCGCACCCTTGTTTGTGCAGTTGTACCACTTAAGAGTGGAACCTGCACTCGCATAGCCGAAGTAACCTCCTACGAAGAAGTTCGACTTTACGTGTCCCGAGCAGGTGATAGCACCGCTATTTACGCAGTTGTGCCAAGTACCTTTGCTGCTATTTGTAGCAAATCCCATAAAGCCACCAATAGCGGTGATACCTGTCGAAGTTCCACTATGGCTTATTGCGCCCTTGTTCTCGCAGTTGTTATAGATAACATCTATTGCATTGGTTTCGGAGAACGATACAAAACCGCCGATACGTGCAACGCCTGAGTTTCCGCTGAATGTTATGCTACCATAATTCACACACTCGGTGAATGTCACTGGTTGTGTTGCGATACCAACCATACCGCAAAGGTATGCAGCCGATACTGTGCCCGAAACGGTGATGTTACCCATATTGGTACATCCGTTCATATCCACTTTGCCATTTGTATTGCCGCTGATAAGTCCCGAGGCATACATATTCTGCTTTGCATTCGGGCTGTCGATGATGATGTCGCCCGTATTGTGGCAGTCATAGATCTTGTGTGTGACATTACCTGCAGTCTTGGTTGCAATACCTGCAACGTAGTTGGTCGCCGTAGCTGCAGTTCCGCTGAAGTAGATGTCGCCATTGTTCACAAGGTTGCGAGCCGTGTGTTGGCCTCCTCCAAGGTTGCCACCAATACCCGAGATGTTCACCTCGCCACCGGCGCTACCCAAGAACTTGATGTCGGCATTGTTGGTGATGTTCTCCACCGCTGTCTGACCGTCGTAGATTACGCCAATGCAACCACGCAAGTTCAAACCCTTGAGAGCCACACTGCCCTTGGCAATCTCGATAACGCCATTTGCGGTGTTTTCCAGGTCCTTCAAAAGTTTGGTGTCGTTATTTGCATCCGAGCTACCCACAAGACCGCTGATATACATAACACCCGGAATGGTTGTTCCGTTGTAGAGCAACTTAGCATCGTTCTTGCATCTCTCGAATGTGCACTTTGTGAGTGCGCGACCTGTGATACCACCCACGGTTGTACCGTAGGCTTTATCGCTCGCCGCTGGGCATATCGCAGTGATTGTCACCGACACCTGGTTGGTGCAGTCGAGATATGTTGCGCCTACCGAGCGACCCACCAAACCGCCGATGTTGAAGTTGCCATAGCCAGTGATTACATCAGCCGTGTAGGTTGTGTTGTTCATCACCAATGTACCTGTTGCAATGCAGTTGGTTAGCGAACCATTCTCCAAAACACGCGCTACAGAGCCTACAAAGCCCTGCTCGGTCTCGGTGATGGCAACATTTGTGAGCTTGAGGTTCTGAATTGTTGCCGATGTTGTGCCAAAGAGTGGTGCCGAGAGGCCCTTGATGTAGTGACCTGCATCCTTACCTCCATCGAACTTGTAGTTGAAACCCTCGATTGGAGTCCATGCAACATCGGTCATATCGATTGGAGCCACAACCTTAGCAACAGTATACTGTGTCATAGTTGGTACCTCCTCAGCAAAGCGAATGAGATCCTCCTTCGAGGTGATGAGGTACTCGGTGCTTCCGTTCGATGTGAATGGGAATGCTCCGAACTCGCGTACGACGCCAGCCTTCACGGCCTTCTCGCCTGTGGTGTCGAACTTGGCAACCATCTTCACTGCAGGGTCTGCGGTGTTGAGCGATACGGTTACCTCGCCATATTCGCCCGCTGGTACTGCCACATAGATAGGTGAACCCTCAGCTGTGAGAGCAAGACCCTCGCCAAACGATACGGTCACAAGGCCCAAAGCGTCGGCCTGAGGTGTGAGAGTGCCATCGGCGCAGTTCAAGTCGAAGTTGCCTGCCAACTTACCTGCCACGCTCTCGACGGTCATCGATGTCAATGTCACATCGCCCTGTGGAACCAAGCAGAGTATGCCTGCAAGGTGCTTTATCTCAATCGCATCCTCCTCTGATGCTACCTGTGCATACATTGGTGCAGCACCCTCGGCAAAAGAGCCAGCCTTGTAGGTCTGGTTTGCCTGGAATGTAACCGCCTGCAAACCATCGGCTGCAACAACCCCCTCAGCCGGAGCTGGGTAGACAATGTTGTAAGGGTAGGTCAATGTTCCATTGAGCGTAAATTGTGCTACAGCCTTACCGTCCGACTTCTCTGTAAGAGGCTCCGAGGCAACGCCATTAATAGCAATCTTGTCGCCCTCGCTCCAATAGAGTGGGTATGCTTCGCCCGACTTCTCGCCGATGTGAGTCTTTGTCTGCTCCAGCGAAACAGTTAGAGTTGTAGCACCCTCGTTGCCGAGACCGATGCTCAAATCTTCGGCTGTGTCTGTGGTACAAGCCACCATAGCCACGGCCATTGTCGCCATTAAGAGTTTTGTAGTTTTCATTTTATACATAAGTATTTAGGTTTTACATTACAATGCAGGCTTCTCTGTCAGCACCGAGCAACCATCGTAGTTCTCTACACCTGTCCAGTCGGTTGAGCCACCATAGAGATACTTGAAGAAGTTGCTATTCTTGATGGTCTCGTACTCATACTCCTCATTTTCAATGTCGTAGGTTCCGACTCGTCCACCCACCGAGCAGTTCGAGCCGATGACTGCTGATGTACGCTCGCAACCTGTGAGCATACCCACGTGGCTATAACTGTCTGCCATCATAGTGAAGTAGACGTGGCAGTTGGCGAAGGTCTTGTTGGTCTGACCGTAGATACCTCCGATACGGTTGCCTTTCGCTGTGTTCACCTTGCCTGTACACTCGATATCTCCAAAGTTGTAGATGGTGTTGTTCTTACCGCTAAAGGCTCTATCCGTTGCACCTACAAATCCACCCACAAGCAGACGGTCGCCCACTACAGTTCCCGTAAATGTCAGCTTACCATTGTTAATCCAATTGCCGGCTACAGTCGAGAAGGTGTGAATCTGATAGCCCAATAGGCCTCCAATTGCACACGCGCCCGACTCTACAGTCGCATTTACTGTTATATCTCCATTGTTGGTGCTATCAATCAACGCATAGTAGAGTTTAGCTCCTTTGCCAGTTCCCTTTGCATATCGACCTGTCAAACCACCAACATTGAGCGTGTGACAAACGCCATTCACTGTGATGCTACCGTTGTTAATGGTGTTAGCTACACGATGCGCACTCGTTACCTCGGTGACACCGCTTGTTAAGTTGTCCGCGACTAGACCGCTTATGCCTCCAATGTAGACTACTGCCTCTTTGTTTTCGGCCTCGTACAATATATTACCATTGTTCTCAGCGACTATTGTAGGGTCATCCTGCATTCCTATCAGACACTGTCCCGCCTCAAGCTTTCCGTTGAATCCGCCAAGGTAGACCTTGCTCGGAGCTGCGCTGTAGACCTCGATATTGCCGTAGTTGTTGCAATTTCGTAGAGTGCAAGCCTCGCCAGTGTCATCGTTTGTACCAATAAAGCCACCAGCAGAGAGCATAGTTGA
>JAZLDJ010000073.1:0-4129 GCA_045614685.1 Alistipes sp.
TTTACGGTGCAAATATACAACATCAAAACCCGTTTGTCAAGAGTTTTGGTTAAATTTTTTAACGAATTTACCTTTTTTACCCTTTTTACCCTTTTAACGGGGGGGGGTAAAAAGGTAAAAAGGGTAAATGGTTAAAAGTCGGTGCGACAGCAAAACAAAAGCGAGAGCCTCGGCGCAAAACAAAAGGGAGAGCCTCAGCCCTCCCTCTATACCTATATTATATATAGCACTACTTGTCGATGATGGAGCGGATGTTCTGAATCAGCATCGAGACGGCCACCGAGTTGAAGCCTCCCTCGGGGATGATGACGTCGGCATAGCGCTTCGACGGCTCGACAAACTGCTCGTGCATAGGCTTGACCGTGGTGGTGTACTGCGTGATGACAGACTCCATAGAGCGGCCACGCTCGCGAACATCGCGCAAGATGCGACGTGCCAAGCGGACATCGGCATCGGTATCGACGAACACCTTGATATCCATGATGTTACGCAACTCCTCGTTCTCGAAGATGAGGATGCCATCCACGATAATAACCTTCGACGGCTCGACCTTGAGGGTCTCCTCGGCGCGGTTGTGCTCCACGAACGAATAGGTTGGGCACTCCACCGCCCTACCCTCCTTCAGGGCCTTGATATGCTCGACCATAAGCCAAGTATCGAAGGCATCGGGGTGGTCGTAGTTGAGCTTTGTGCGCTCCTCATACGTAAGTTCGGGGTGCGCCTTGTAGTAGAAGTCGTGGCAGATGGTTGCCACATCGTCACCCTTGAATGCCTCCTGCAAACGCTTCACAAGCGTGCTCTTGCCCGAGCCCGTACCACCTGCAACACCAATCACAACAACATCTTTCATAAAGTTAGGAGTTAGGGGTTAGGAGTTAGGAGATAAGGGTTATTAAATGATGCTCTATAATTAATCCTCAATCCCAATCCTCAATCCCAATTATCAACTATCAACTATCAATTATCAATTAATAAAAATAGCGAGCATAAGCCCGCTATTTTATTATGCGTCAATATTCGCGTAGGTTGCGTTCTCCTCGATGAACTCGCGGCGCGGAGCAACCTCATCACCCATCAGCATCGAGAATACGCGGTCGGCCTCGGCAGCGTTCTCGATAGTAACCTGGCGAAGGAGACGAGTCTCAGGATTCATTGTGGTATCCCACAACTGCTGCTCGCTCATCTCACCAAGACCTTTGTAGCGCTGCACCTGGGCACCCTTGCCGAGCTCGGCGATGTGTCCCTCGCGCTCCTCCTCGGTCCAGCAGTAGAACTCCTTGTTACCCTTGTAGACGCGATACAATGGCGGCGTAGCGATATAGACGTGGCCATTCTCCACCAACTCCTTCATCTTGCGGAAGAAGAAGGTAAGCATCAAAGTCGAGATGTGAGCACCATCGACATCGGCATCGGTCATGATGATAACCTTGTTGTAGCGGAGCTTCTCGAGGTTGAGAGCCTTCGAATCCTCTGGAGTACCGATGGTTACACCAAGGGCGATGAACATATTCTTAATCTCCTCGTTGTCCCACATCTTGTGCTCGAGAGCCTTCTCGACATTCAAGATTTTACCACGAAGAGGCATAATAGCCTGGAAGTTACGGTCACGACCCTGCTTTGCAGTACCACCCGCCGAATCTCCCTCGACGAAGAAGATCTCGGCAATCGAGCGGTCGCGGCTCGAGCAGTCCGACAACTTACCCGGAAGACCTGCCCCCGAGAGTGGGCTCTTGCGCTGCACCGACTCACGCGCCTGACGTGCTGCGTGGCGTGCTGTAGCGGCCAAGATAACCTTCTGAACGATAGCCTTGGCATCCTTTGGATTCTCCTCCAAATAGTTCGACAACGCCTCCGACATAGCACCATCCACAGCAGGCGACACCTCGTCGTTACCGAGCTTGGTCTTGGTCTGACCCTCGAACTGAGGCTCGGCAACCTTAACCGATACCACGGCGGTCAAACCCTCGCGGAAGTCGTCACCATTAATCTCGAACTTGATTTTCGAGAGCATACCCGACTCGTCGGCATAGCGCTTCAACGTACGAGTCAAGGCACGACGGAAGCCTGTGAGGTGGGTACCACCCTCTATGGTGTTGATGTTATTAACGTAAGAGTGTACATTCTCCGAGAAGGAGTTGTTGTACTGCATAGCAACCTCCACTGGGATGCCATTCTTCTCAGAGTCGAGGTAGATGATGTTCTCGACAATCTTCTCGCCACGAGTGCGGTCGAGGTACTGCACAAACTCCTGAAGACCGTGCTCCGAGTAGAAACGCTCCGAGCGAGGCTCGCCTGTGGTCTCGTCCTTGTCGCGCATATCGGTGATGGTGAGGGCAATACCCTTGTTAAGGAATGCCAACTCACGAAGACGTGCTGCGAGAATCTCGTAACGATAGGTTGTTGTCAAGGTGAAGATCTCAGCATCTGGCTTGAAGGTCACGATGGTACCGCGGTCGTCGCAGTCGCCAATAATCTTAACCTCCGAAGTAGGCTTACCCTGACTGTAGGTCTGCTTGTAGATCTTACCGCCACGGTGCACCTCAGCAATGAGGAGTGTAGAGAGCGCATTCACACACGACACACCCACGCCGTGCAAACCACCCGACACCTTGTAGCTACCCTTATCGAACTTACCTCCTGCGTGGAGTACGGTCAATACAACCTCCAAGGCCGACTTACCCTCCTTCTCGTGGAAGTCGGTAGGGATACCACGACCATTGTCGCGTACGGTGATAGAGTTGTCCTCGTTGATGGTTACATAGATGTCTGTACAGTGGCCAGCCAACGCCTCGTCGATAGAGTTGTCGACAACCTCATACACAAGGTGGTGCAGACCCTTCTCGCCCACATCGCCAATGTACATTGCGGGACGCTTACGCACAGCCTCCAAGCCCTCGAGGACCTGGATGTTGGACGCGGAATACTCCTCTTCCTGTCCCTTCTTCAAAAGTTCTGTTTCGTTACTCATATATTATGTTTGAATCTTATTTTCTAAATAACGCGCAAATATAACACTTTTTTCTCGAACTTGCAACCCTAAATCGAAGATTTAGCAGATATTAGCCCACGAATGTCCACTTCACTCACCTTGCCCTGCGCAAAAAGAAGCGTGCGCGACGGATATTTCTCGATGAGCGAAGCGTTGTGTGTGGAGATCACAACCGACGTTCCTTTGGCTGCAATATTGTGAAATAGAGCCACTATGCCATCGGCTGCCACAGGGTCGAGATTCACCGTTGGCTCGTCAGCCAAAATCACCGCTGGCGAGTTGAGCAAGGCACGCGCAATGATGAGTCGCTGACGCTCACCACCCGAGAGCTCAAACGGCATCTTCTGCCCCTTGTCCGAGAGCTGCACCATGGCCAACACCTCGTCTATACGTTGCTCCATAGCACCTCTACCGCTCCATCCTGTAGCACGGAGTGCACAGAGCAGATTGTCGTGAACGTTGCTATCCGAGAGCAGAATCTGCTCCTGAAAGACCATAGCCACCTTGCGACGCAGATATGGCACGTGCTTCTGCTTGAGCTTCGCGAGGTCGAACTCTGCAATCGCGCCCTCACCCTCGACCAATGGCAACTCGCCATAGAGGGTCTTCAGCAGCGACGACTTGCCACTACCCACACGACCGATGAGGTAGAGCACCTCACCCTCGTACACCTCGAGGTCGAGCCCCTCGAGCACCCTCTCGCCTCGCTTCTCGCGAGTACGCGGAGTGAGCACAACATTCGGATTCTCTGCGTGATAGACTCCCACGCCCTGCAACCTTACAACGATATTCTTTTCCATCCTTCGTTCGATAGTATATTCTTGGCAAAGATACTCTTTTTAATTGAAAATTAAAAATTATTTCGAGAGTTTTATTAAAGAGTTTTCCTTTTTCCATTTTTTGCACTATCTTTGCGGTCGCATTCAGCAGCAAAGCCTTACAAAAATCGGGGGTGACCGGTTTTGACAGCAGGTAGAGTTTGTTGGTAAGCACGCCGAGCATTGTGTGGGCGCTCGTAAATCTGCAACACTCAAACTACAAATGGCAATAATAGCTATGCACTCGCTGCCTAATTTTCAAGGAAAATTGGCTTAATCGACCGACACAAGGCTTGTTGGACGACGAGTATCCCGAAGGGCC
>JAZLDJ010000074.1:0-22614 GCA_045614685.1 Alistipes sp.
CGCACAATACCTCCGGCGATAGTTCCCACCTTCGAAATCTTGAAGGTCTCGAGTACCTCGATCGAGCAGACAATCTCCTCCTTCATCACTGGCTCCAACATACCCTCGATAGCATCCTTGATATCGTTGATAGCGTCGTAGATGATAGAGTAGAGACGAATCTCAATCTCCTCCTGCTCGGCAACCTTACGCGCAGCGGCCGACGGACGTACCTGGAAACCTACGATGATGGCGTTCGAAGCGGCAGCGAGCAATACGTCGCTCTCCGAGATCTGACCCACGGCCGAGTGGATAACGTTCACCTGAACGGTCTCCTTCGAGAGCTTGATGAGCGAGCCTGACATAGCCTCAACCGAGCCGTCCACGTCACCCTTAACGATGATGTTCAACTCCTTGAACGAGCCGATAGCGATACGACGACCAATCTCATCGAGTGTCACGTGCTTCTGGGTCATGATGCCCTGCATACGCTGCAACTGCTCACGCTTGTTTGCAATCTCGCGTGCCGAGCGGTCATCCTCCATCACGTTGATAGAGTCACCAGCCTGAGGTGCACCATTGAGACCGAGCAACTGTACAGGTGTCGAAGGACCTGCCTCGGTAACCTTGTTACCATTCTCGTCGAACATAGCCTTTACACGGCCTGTGTAGATACCCGAGAGGATTACATCACCCACGTGGAGTGTTCCCTCCTGTACGAGTACGGTAGAAACGTAACCACGGCCCTTGTCCAATGTAGACTCGATGATAGTACCCTTAGCCTTCTTGTTAGGGTTAGCCTTCAAGTCGAGCATCTCGGCCTCGAGCAATACCTTCTCGAGCAACTTGTCGAGGTTGAGACCCTGCTTAGCCGACACATCCTGGCTTTGGTACTTACCACCCCAATCCTCCACGAGGAGATTCATCTGCGAGAGCTGCTCCTTGATGTGGTCAGGGTTAGCCTGAGGCTTATCAATCTTGTTAATTGCGAATACCATTGGTACACCTGCAGCCTGTGCGTGGTTGATAGCCTCCACAGTCTGAGGCATCACCTTGTCGTCGGCTGCTACGATGATGATGGCAACGTCGGTAATCTTAGCACCACGCGCACGCATCGCGGTAAACGCCTCGTGACCTGGGGTATCGAGGAAGGTAATCTTCTGACCATTGAGGTTTACAGAGTAAGCACCGATGTGCTGTGTGATACCTCCCGCCTCACCTGCGGTAACGTTTGTCTTACGGATGTTATCCAAGAGCGAAGTCTTACCGTGGTCTACGTGACCCATTACGGTTACGATTGGTGGACGTGGGAGCAAGTCCTCTGCGGTGTCGATATCGTCATCGTTGATGGCCTCCTGAATCTCAGCCGACACGAACTCTACGGTGAAGCCGAACTCCTCGGCAACAACCACCAATGCCTCGGCATCGAGACGCTGGTTGATAGATACCATCAAACCGAGGTTCATACAAGCCGAGATGACCTCCATTGGCGAGACGTTCATCATTGTAGCCACCTCGCTCACGGTTACAAACTCGGTAACCTTGAGGTTCTTCTTCTCTGCTGCTTCCTGCTCGAAAGCCTCGTTCATACGCTCGCGTACCTCCTCGCGCTTCTCGCGACGGTACTTCGCGCCCTTGTTCTTAGCACCCTTGGCGGTCAAACGTGCCAAGGTATCCTTCACCTGCTTCGAAACCTCCTCGTCGCTTACCTCAGGACGAACTACAGGCTTTGGCTGTGGCTTCTGCTTGTTCTTCTTGCCACCACCCTGATTCTGCTGGTTCTGGTTGTTCTGCTTGTTGAACTTATTGTTGTTGTTATTCTTGTCGCCCTGCTGGTTGTTACCCTTCTGGCCATTGTTCTGCTGCTTGGTGATATCTACCTTAGCCTTCTCGAGACGCTTGCGATGACGCTTGCCTCCAGCAACCATGCCCGAAACATCCATTGTGCCGAGAATCTGCGGACCCGAAAGGGTAGGGGTCTCGCTAGCGCGGAATACTGAGCTCATCTTTGGCTCCTCCTCTTTTGGCTCCTCCTTTGCAACTGGTGCCTCAACCTTTGGCTCTGCCTTAGGCTCTACCTTTACAGGCTCTGGTGCAGGTGCAGGGGTTGGCTCAGGCTTTGGTTCTGCCTTTACCTCTGGCTCAACCTTCTTAGGCTCCTCCTTTACAGGCTCTGGCTGTGGCGCTGGTGCAGGCTCGGCCTTCTTCTTTGGCGAGAGGTCAATCTTGCCGAGAATCTTAGGCTGTACCACCTCGTCCTTAACCTCGATAGTGCGCTTCTCCTCCTTTGGCTGCGGTGCAGGTGTAGGCTCGATGCTCACGGCGGTCTTCTTGTTCATCTTCTCACGAACGGAGTCGAGCTCGTTACCGCTTGGGCGATTCTTGCCAAACTCCTTCTCTACGATATCGTAGGTGTCGGCATCAATCTGCGTATTCGGTGACGAGTCTACCTCGATGCCCTTGCGGTGCAAGAAGTCTGTGATGGTGCTCAAACCAACATTAAACTCCTTTGCAACCTTAATAAGGCGTAACTTCTTTTCGTTTCCCATTATCTATTTTTCTTTACTTATTCAACAATTATTTCTGGGCTATTAGCTTTTAGCCATTAGCCATTGGCTTATTTTAGTTGAGAGTTGAAAGTTGAGAGTTTTGTTAAATTCTCAATTAACCCTGCTACGCAGGCTTTTCCTCCTTCTTGCAAGGCATAGTGTGCAAGCACCCTCTGCTCTTGCTTCGTGCGTCGGTTCTCAATTCTCAATTTGAGAGCAAGCTCACTACTCCTCGAACTCGGCCTTCAAGATCTCGATGATCTGCTGTGCCTGCTCAACCTCCAAGTCGGCACGCTTAGCCAATACCTCGGCATTCATCTCGAGTACGCTCTTGGCAGTGTCGCAACCGATGTTGTGGAGAGTCTCGATAATCCAGCCCTCGATCTCGTCTGCGAACTCGGTGAGTGCAACATCCTCCTCGTCCAACTCGCGGAATACGTCGATGTCGAAGCCGGTGAGCAACTTAGCAAGGCGAATGTTGAGACCGCCCTTACCGATAGCGAGCGAAACCTGGTCTGGCTGGAGATATACCTGTGCGGTGTTCTTCTCCTCGTCTACAGTGATAGACGAAACCTTTGCAGGGGCCAAAGCACGCTGAATAAGCAACGAAGTGTTTGCGGTGTACTGAATAACGTCGATATTCTCGTTACGCAACTCCTTTACGATGGTGTAGATACGAGCACCCTTCACACCTACGCAAGCACCTACTGGGTCTACGCGGTCGTCGTACGACTCAACTGCAACCTTAGCACGCTCGCCTGGGATGCGGGCAATCTTCTTGATGGTAATCAAGCCGTCGTTAATCTCGGGTACCTCCTGCTCGAACAACTTCTCGAGGAAGAGATTTGCAGTACGCGAAAGCACGATGCGTGGCTTGTTGTTCACCATCTCTACGCTCTTGATGATAGCCTTGATGGTGTCGCCCTTGCGGTAGAAGTCGTTTGGAATCTGCTCGTTCTTAGGCATCACGAGTTCGTTCTCGTCCTCGTCGAGGATGAGCATATCGCGCTTCCATACCTGGTATACCTCGCCCGAGATGAGTTCGCCAACCTTAGCCGAGTACTCCTCGTGAACACCTGCATTCTCCAAGTCGAAGATGCGCGATGCGAGGTTCTGACGCAACGACAATACTGCGCGACGACCGAAAGCCGAGAATGGAATCTCGTCGGTGTACTCGTCGCCCACCTCGTACGAATCGTCAATCTTGAGTACGTCCGAGAGCGAGATCTGTGTTGCCTCGTCCTCGAAATCCTCGTCTGCTACAACCTCGCGGTTGCGCCAAATCTCGAGGTCACCCTTGTCGTCGTTGATAATGATGTCGAAGTTCTCGTCTGTGCCGTACTGCTTCTGCAATGCGTGACGGAATACATCCTCCAACACACCAATCATTGTTGCCTTGTCGATGTTCTTCAACTCCTTGAACTCGGCAAAATTGCTGATAAGATTAAGATTGTTCATTGTCTTTTGTGTTAATTTATATTGTTTGTTAATTGTATCCTTTGTGTTATTGCTTGTGGTGAGCAGAGTGTTTAGCGTCGTTAAGGTCGTCAGAGTCGTTAAGGGTTATTAGTGTTTTATCTCTCAACTCTCAACTCTGCATTTTGCATTTGACTACTTGTAGTCAAGATACTCTTTGGTCCACTTTATCTCGTCGTACGAGTAGGTGTGGGTGGTGCGCTGAATCTGCTTCTTCTTTTTGCCCTCCACAACTACAGCCTCGTCATACGAAACTGTTATAGCCTCGTCCGATACCTCGTCGAGGGTTGCGAGAATCTTAACGCCGCTCTTGAGCAATACCTCCACCGAGTTGCCTACAAGCTTCTTGTACTGGCGTACCAACTTCAATGGCTCGCCAATGCCTGCCGAAGCCACTGTGAGCGAGTAGTCCTCTTCGTCGCGGTTGAACTTTTCGCCGATGGCGTGGTTAATCATGGCGCAAGCATCTATCGAAACTCTTGTGTCGCTATCCAATGTGAGGTCGATTGTATTGTCCGGAGTGATTGTGCAATCCACCACAAACATATCAGTACCCTCCAAAGCCTTCTCGGCAACTGCTACTAACTCTTTGATATCCATATTATTATCTGTCGTTTAATCTTTAATTCCTCTTTATAAAAATGAGGGGACTCACTGTCCCCTCACCTCGTTCATCTCGCATTTCGACCACAAAGATACACCTATATTTAATAAAAACAAAATTTTTTGGGGAAAAATCGTTCTGATGAGTTCTTTTTGCACGAATCTTCGGATAGCAAAATGCTCACATACGTTTTTGTATGCTCCGATTTTGCTACCTTGCTCCGCACAAAAATAATCTCATCATTGACGATTTTTTGCTGAGAATCTCTAATTCCTCTAATTTCCCTAATCTCCCCTTCTGCCCCTATCTAACAAACGAAATCCTCGTGCGGAACGAGTCTTTGGCTTCGCGTTCGATAATGCCTGTCACGACATCGGCGGCATCGTGCCAGCGGTTGGAGTGGAAGGTGCGGCGATAGGTGGTCAGGTGGCTATAGAGTTCGTGCCAGCGTTGTTGCCACCCTTTCGGGAATCGCAGTAGGTGGAGAGCCGTTGCCGAGTTCGACAATATACGCGCCTCCTTATTGCCAGATTGGTGAAACCATTCCACCTTAGTGGTGGGTGCCATACGTTGCACTGCGCGAGCAAATCCGCGACCGCCGTTATTACTCTCGATGGCGGCTTGGCGGGTGCGATTTCGGCAGAGCATATCGGCCACCTCGCGCTCGGTAACCTCCATAGGCTCACGCGAATAGACCACATCGCAGATGTAGATTACGCCATCAGTATCTACCGCATAGCATATCGAGCAGAGGTAGTCGTCGCCCGTGTCGGCCGTATCGGTGTAGTTGCTCCATCGCACAATGTCGCGAGGCAAGGTGTCGTACTCGGCAAACGAGTCGCCATAGAGCAATCCCTCGCGCGAGGATGGGTGTCCCTGATACATACACTCGAAGCGGAGCGTATCGAGGTTGCGCTTCTGCTTGAGCAGGGCTGCCGAGTGTCGCTCCTCCCACAACGCTTCGCCCACCTGTCGAGGGTCTATCTCGGTGGGTGGCGAGGCCTTCAGCGCCTCGAAGTTGAGGTAGAGCCATTCATCCTCGCCCACCGCCTCCAGGTCGCTGAAACTGCGGAATTCACGGCAGGACTCCTTGCTCGTTATGGTACCAATCAAATCCTCCTCGTGCCATCGCGTGAAGACAATCAGCTCGCGCGAAAAGTTGTGCATTCTCGTGCGTACCACCGAGGTGTACCACTCCCAGCAATTCTCACGAATTATGGGCGAGTTTGCCTCCATTGCATCTTTGTACAAATCGTCGAGAATGAAGCAATCTACGCGGTTTCCCGTGAGTGAGCCTTCGCGACCTACCGAGAGAAGAGCTCCGTCGTGGTTGATAATCTCCACCTCGTCGGCTGTGCGGATGTAGTTTGCCGGTTTTGCGCCTCGCTTTATGGTGGTTTCGGGGAAGAGTTCGGCATACTCGCGACTCTCCAAAATGCGCTGCACACGACGGTTGAATCGCGAAGCCAATGAACCTGAGTACGAGGCTATTGCGATACGGATATTTGGGTCGAGACCAAGCATATACGCGGGCAATAGGGTGGTGGCACCAACCGATTTGCCGTGTTGTGGCGGCATTGTGATTATGAGTCGGCGAACATCGCCACGCGCAAAGGCCTCGAGCACGCGATAGTAGACCTTGTGAAAGGGTTGAATATCCAAGAATGGGTATATCTCGGTTGCAAAATTTGTGAAATTCATGGCTACTCCTCAATTAAAAATTCGCGAAACTTCTCGAAATCGAAATCCTCCTCTACAATGCCCTCCTCGTCCTCGAGGTAAAAGTCCCACCACACGGACTGCACGTCGTAGATGGTGTCGTGGGCGTCGTACTCTGTGGGGTCGCTAACGTGTCGGCGATAGAGTATCAGCGTAGCGGTCAATCGCATGACGTCTCCATTAACATTCAGTGCTTCGACAACGCCCGTAAAGTAGCAAGGTGTGCGCAATTTGCTCTTGACTTCGGCGGCCAATGCGGCGTAGTCCTCTTCGGCTAATCTGTAAAAATATCTCTCCATACTCTTTTTTAGTTGAACTATTGTTAATTATTTGTTTTTTTCGTGTAAAATGTTTAACTTTGCGAGGACAAAGATAGTTCAAGAAATGAACTTTGATACTGCAAAAGTTCAAAAGTTGTATAAAAAGATTTGAATCGAAAATATGGGAGAACGAGTAAAACTTATACGTAAAGCGCTCGGTATGACGCAAGAGCAACTGGCTCAGCGACTTGGCGTTGGCAAGACGGCTCTGTCGATGATAGAGACTGGCAAGGCGCGCCTCTCGTCTCGCAATCGCAATCTGTTAGTTCAAGAATTGAATGTGAATCCCGACTGGATTGATACGGGTAAGGGCGAGATGTTTAATGCCAATCCTGCGCTCTCATCTTCGTATGGTCACGGCTTGGAGATGGCTATGCCATTGCAGTCGGTGCCGCTCTATTCGATTGAGGCAACGGCGGGCTTAGTGCCGCTCTTCGAGCAGCAGTCGGCGCACACTCCAGTCAACTACATTCATATCCCCAATCTGCCGAAGTGTGATGGTGCGCTATATGTGGCGGGCGATTCGATGTATCCGCTCTTGAAGAGTGGCGACATTGTCCTCTACAAGCAGCTGCACGACTTGGAGGATATCTTCTGGGGCGATATGTATCTGCTCTCGATAGATATGGATGGAGAGGAGTATGTCACCGTGAAGTATGTGCAACGCTCCGAGCGAGAAGGTTATGTTCGTTTGGTTTCGCAGAATCCGCATCACGCCGATAAGGATATCGACATAAGACGTATTCGTGCCATAGCCTTGGTTAAGGCGAGCATCCGAATGAACTCGATGAGGTAGATATAGTGAGTAGTTGAGAGTTGAGAGTTGAGAGCGGAAAGATGCAGAATGCAGAATGCAAAATGCAGAGTTGAGAGATAAAACACTAATAACCCTTAACGACTCTAACGACCTTAACGACTCTAAACACTCTGCTCACCACAAGCAATAACACAAAGGATACAATTAACAAAACAATATAATTTTAACCAACAAAAATCAACAAGATGAAAAGACTCTTTTTAGGTGCAGTTGCACTGCTCGTTGGAGTGTGTGCAATGGCTAAGGATCCAAAATGGCAGGATCCGAAATGCTTCGAGGAGAATCGCTTGCCGATGCGCTCCACATTTATTGTGACGCCTACTGCCGAGCACACTGTTGCCGAGCACGACTTCACACAGTCGCCGCTCTATCGCTCGATTGGTGGTGTGTGGAAGTTCTACTGGACTGCCAACGCTACCGATGCTCAGCCCGAGGAGTTCTGGTCGCCAAAGTACGACGACTCGAACTGGGGCAAGATGCCTGTGCCAGGTTTGTGGGAGATGAATGGCTATGGCGTACCTTTGTATAAGAATACTGGCTACGCTTGGCACAACTTCTACAAGAGCAATCCTCCGTATGTGCCAACCGAGCGCAATGCTGTAGGCTCGTACCGTCATCAGGTGGAGATTCCTGCCGAGTGGCGTGGCAAGCAGATCTATGTTCACATTGGCTCGGCTACATCGAACGTATCGTTGTGGGTGAATGGCCAGTATGTGGGCTATAGCGAGGATTCGAAGCTCGAGGCCGAGTTCGAGATTACCAAGTATGTCAAGGCTGGTGCGGAGAACCTCTTTGCTATGCAGATTTATCGCTGGTGCGACGGTACCTACCTCGAGGATCAGGACTTCTTCCGCCTTTCGGGTATCGGTCGTGACTGCTACATCTACGCTCGCGATAAGAAGCACCTCGAGGATGTGAAGTTCGTGGCAGATTTGCACGACAACTACACCAAGGGCCACCTCGATTTGAATATCACCACTACAAAGGGCGTCAAGTCGCTTCGTTTGACCCTCGCTACCCCATGTGGCAAGCAGGTTAAGCAGGAGGTTGTTTCGGTCGAGAAGGGTAAGCTCGAGCGCTGCTGGCACCTCGATAAGGTATCGACTTGGAGTGCCGAGACTCCGAATCTCTATCGCCTCACCGTAGAGGTCCTCGACAAGGATAAGACTGTGGAGGCTGCTGCGTTCAAGGTAGGTTTCCGCAAGGTCGAGATTAAGAACTCGCAGCTTCTCATCAACGGTTACCCTGTACTTATCAAGGGTGCAAACCGTCACGAGATGAATCCGAATACGGGCTACTACGTTACTCGCGAGGATATGATTCGCGATATCCAGATTATGAAGGAGTTGAACATCAACGCCGTACGTACTTGCCACTATCCAAACTCGCCACTCTGGTACGACCTCTGCGACGAGTATGGTATCTATGTCTGCGACGAGGGTAATATCGAGTCGCACGGTATGGGCTACAAGGAGAAGACCTTGGCTAAGGATCCTCAGTACACTGAGGCTCACCTTGCTCGCGACCAGCGTATGGTATTGCGTGACTTCAACCACCCATCTGTAATCTATTGGTCGCTCGGTAACGAGGCTGGTAATGGCCCTAACTTCCACAAGTGCTACGACTGGATTAAGGCCTACGACAAGTCGCGTCCTGTACACTACGAGCAGGCTAACTACATCCGCTACGGAAAGACAAAGAACAACTACAACTCCGATATCGATGGTCCGATGTACGCTACACCTGACCAGTGCGAGAAGCACGCTATGTCGAAGCCTTCGCGTCCACTCATCCAGTGCGAGTATGCTCACGCTATGGGTAACTCACTCGGTGGCTTGAAGGAGTATTGGGACCTCGTTCGTCAGTACCCAACCTATCAGGGTGGCTTCATTTGGGACTTCGTGGATCAGGCTTTGGCTTGGCGCGACGAGAAGACAGGCGAGTTAACCTATCGTTATGGTGGCTGCTGGAACAAGATTGATGCTTCGGATGACTCGTTCTGCTGCAATGGCTTCATCGCAGCAAACCGTAAGTACCACCCATCGGCATACGAGGTTAAGCAGCAGTACCAGAATGTTTGGGCTAAGGCTCAGGATGTTGTTTGTGGTCGCATCGCAGTCTACAACGAGAACTTCTTTAAGTGCCTCAAGAATGTTCGCCTTGTGTGGGCATTGCAGGCTAATGGCAAGGTCGTTAAGACCGGTATCATCGAGGATTTGAAGGTTGGCCCGCAGAAGCAGATAGACCTTCAGCTCGGCTACAACGCCAACGACGTGAAGGCTCTCAAGGGTGAGGTTATGCTCAACGTATCGTTCGTACTCAAGAGTGCCGAGCCACTTCTCAATGCTGGCTACGAGATTGCACGCAACCAGTTCGTTGTTACTCCATACAACCTCGCTTGTGCATACAATGCAGCATCGCCAAAGGGCGTAGCTAAGGGCGAGCCTTGTGGCCTCACAATCGAGGGCCGCAAGATTTCGGGCGATAAGTTCGTGGCAGAGTTCAATGCCGAGGGCTTCCTCTCGTCGTATGTATATTGTGGCACACAGCTCCTCTCGAAGCCTATGAAGCCTGAGTTCTATCGTGGCTTGGTCGAGAATGACTATGGTATCCGCAAGAACCGCAACACCAAATTCAACCACGCAGGTTGGTTGGTATGGCGCACCGACGCTCCTGTACTCGAGAAGTTCAAGACTAAGGAGTTGAATGATAAGTGCATCGAGGTTAAGGCTGTATACAACTATGCCAAGACCGCTGCTACCGTAACCTTGACCTACGTTATTGCTCCGGATGGCACCATCGCCGTAAAGGAGTATATGAAGGCTGGCGTGGGCGAGAAGGCACCGCTTCTTCTCCGCTTCGGTATGGCTTTGGCTATGCCTGGCACCTTCGACACCATCGAGTTCTATGGCGCAGGTGAGCACGAGACCTATATCGACCGCAAGTCAAGCGCATTGGTTGGCATCTACAAGCAGAGCGTTCACGATCAGTTCTGGCCATTCTACGCACGTCCACAGGAGAGTGGTGCACACTGCGACCTCCGTTGGTGGCGTATCACCGACACCTCGGGCCGTGGCTTCGAGGTTGTCAGCGACGTTCTCTTCCAGGCAAATGCACTCCCTTATCCTCTCGAGCAGTACGACATCCACTCCGACAACTACCGCAAGTATTCGCAGCGTCTCGAGAAGGATGGCAACACCTATATTAATATAGATAAGCTCCAGCAGGGTGTAGGTTGTATCAACTCTTGGGGTCGTCTACCTATCGACAACTACCTCATCCCATACGAGAATAGAGAGTTCAATTTTATACTCCACCCCCTCAAGTAAAAATTGTTTTTAAGCAGCGATAGCTGCGTTATACTGCGATAATCCGCTTGCTCACATACGTTTTAGTATGCTGCGCAAGCGGATTTAACTTTGTTTTCTTCCTTCTTGCAAGGCATAGTGTAAATGAATTTACCCTCTGCGCTTGCTTCGAGCGTCAGTTCTTGTATGCCTTGCTCTCATCTGCTTAAATTTCAATTTTATTTCTTGTGATAAGCCGCAATCTCACGACTTCTGACAAGAAATGGGTGTGTGGGGTTTATAGGGACTGTGGCGCGCGCCATAAAGCAGTCGGCAAGACTGCGCCGCCATAAAGGAGGCTTTGCCTCCGCCGCCACAAGAGCCAACTATGTTGGCGACGCCACCTCTGCTCCGCGCAAAAAAAAAGAGTTGAGAATAACTCTCAACTCTTATCTCTCAACTCCTAGAACGTTGCTTGTTTGCCTGTGCCACGGCAGTTGAAGCATCGTCCCGAGCCAAAGCACGAGGAGCACTGGTCATCGTATCCTGAGTAGTAATTGTATTTGTAGCCTCGGCCATTGCAAGAGCTACATCTACCGCTTCCGTTGCAGAATGAGCAAGGTTTGTCGATGTGGCTTGGACCCTCATGGTGTTCGATGCCAATGTTGTTATCATTGTTGTTATGGCCACCAATCTTAACTCTGCTCTTTGGAGAAAGTTCGTCGTATCTCGCCTTCGAAATAGGAATGTCGAATCTGGTGTTTTCGATCTTGACGTAGCTCCAATCCTTGGCTATATAGAGTGTAGATGTCTTGCCCTGACGATGTGTGAGCCACTGCATATACTCATTGAATGCCCAGTAGTTGTATCTCGAATCGAGGTTTTGCTTGGTGAAGTAGCGTATTTCGCCTCCTGACTGGCTGTTTGGCTTGAAGTAGAGGTAGGCACATCTCTTCTTTACATCGTTGCTGTAATAGATTCTCACCGATGCCAATCCGCCTGCGTTGTTCGTGTAGTAGACAAATTGATTCTCGTTAGGGAAGGTGCCCGCACTTGGCACATGATGTGAGTGTTGCACATGATGTGAGTGTTGCGCGTGATGTGAGTGTTGCGCGTGATGTGAAGGTGCATTGCTTCCCTTACCTACAAACTCTACATAATCGCTGCGAGTGATTCTGTGGCCATCAGCAAGTATGGATACGCGGCAGTAGCAGACGTGTGAGCCTCTCTGCAGGTGCATCTCGTTGTAAGGCATAAAGATTTGAAGATCGTTGAATACGGAGCGATCGTACGAAGGTTGAAACTTCTTCGAGAAGCAGACATTGCCATCCGTGGTGCGGCATTTGCCATTCGTGTCCTTAACGGCTACACCCTTTGGCGAATGCAAGTATGCTATGGCTTTCATCGATCTGTCCTTGTAGCCGTGTACGCTCATCTTGATGTGGAGACGCACTCCCGATTCGGAACCTTTTGTTGCGTTGTCTTCAACCAAAATAGACTTAATCTGCACCGATTGCGCATCGGCCATAACCGCTACTCCCAAAAGGAGCACAAAAGCTAACAATAATCTTTTCATATCTCTTAACTTTTATTTAACTACTAACTAGTGCTTATCCGTTGCCCACTCGCCTTCAGCGCCCTCGTAGATGACGAGGCTATTTGGCGAAAGGTGCTTCATCAGCAGATAGGTGTCGTAGATATTTATGCCCGAGGTCTTACCCTTGGCGATAGCATAGCCGATAACGGCACAGTTGCTCTTTGTCGAGTGGAGCGCGTGGGTGTTGCGCCACAGGTAACTCTCGTTCCACATTGGGTCGTTGCTTGGGTTGCCACCACGGCGAATATGGTCGCCAAGTGGGGTGGTGTCGATAGGGGTGCGAACCACCACATAGAGACCTCGTCGCTGGCACTCGTCAATCACCGGTGCGCTATTGCGGTCGAGTGAGATGATGATGCCGTTGTAGCCCGCTTTCTCCACCTTGTTGAGGCTCTTTATCTGCTCCCACTCAACGAGTTTAGGTGCTACTTCGCTCTTGTTTATGTAGAGCTTGCCACCCTCCAACTTCGTCTCGCGGAGGCCGAGAGGTCGGCTGATGCACTCCACAATGCGGTTTTCGATGCGGCTCTCGAGGTCGAGACGTACCATGCTCTTCTCCTTTGCGTTCCACAAAGCCTTGCTAGGCACGATGCAAGCAAAACGGATGGTGTCCTCACGTCGCATATCGAGCGCCATTTCGTGATAGCCATCGGCCAAAACGAGCGAGTCGCCAAGACGGAGCGTGTAGTGCAGACGCATAGCCTTGCGGTTGAGGGCGTCGCACTTGACAGGCATAGCCACCTCGGCAATGCCCTCGCCATTGTCGTTGAGCATCACCTTCGAGATGATGTCGCGAATGCGGATTGTTGGCTGGGTGAAGACCTCCACACCCTCCAACACAAACTCCTTCGATGGGTGTATCTTGTTGGCAAGCAACGACTTGTCGAGCATAATCGATACCTCGTTGCGACCCTCTTTCGAGGCTTTGGTGATGTTGAACTCGGTGGTCATAGCTCCCGCAGGGGTGTAGCCAATCTCGCGACCATTCACATATACGGTGTAGCCCGTCGAGGCATATCCCACGCGGAGCAATACCTGACGATTGAGCCACGCTACAGGCAGTGCAAAGTGGGTGGTGTAGTTCATTGCTGTGCCACCTTCGCTGCGCGTAAACTCCTCCAATTTGGCTACATAGCGCGATTGTGCGGGGTTGCCATTGATGGCCTCGACCATATTGTGGTAAGGCATAATGTGGCTACGTGCAGGCTCGGTATTGCGTGCCGAGAGGTCGTAATCGCCCTGCGCCTTTGCGGTTGCAGCGCAGAGTAATATGGTGAGCAAAAGTGCGTATCTCTTCATAATTTTTACTATCTTTGCCACAAAGATAACATTTTTTTACTGAATTACGCTATGCCAAACGCCGTAAAACTCATATTTCCTGATATATCGCCTCGTGTGAAGATGGAGGGCGAGGTGAAGTATATCTGGGATTCGTTGCGCCGAAAGTGGCTTGTACTCACTCCAGAGGAGTGGGTGCGCCGTCACGTCATCGGTTGGCTGGTGTCGGTCAAGCGCGTTCCGGCATTGCGCATCTCGCAGGAGTATCCCGTCTCGATAAACGGAATGGCGCAGAGAGCCGATATTGTGGTTGTGGATGAGCGTGCTCAGCCCTTTATCTTGGTGGAGTGCAAGGCTGCCGATGTGGCTATCGACGAGAAGGTCTTGGATCAGGCTCGACGCTACAATGCGGTGGTGGGTGCGCGATATCTCATCATTACAAACGGACGTCAGATCTACTGCTACGAACACTCCAACGGACTATACCGAGCTGTAAGTTCGCTCTAAGATTGGCACGAAGGTTGCTTTTTTACCGAGTGGTTTAACATTAAATTTACTCAGATGAAAAAGATTCTACTTTCGATTGCCCTGGTGGCATTGGCTTTGGGCGGTATGTTTGCTTGTGGCGAGCAGGCGAAATGGAGTCGCGAGGAGCGACAATCTATGCGCGACTTCTTGCGCAACTATCGCAAGATGGTCTATCTTAACAATCTTACCGAGGCGGAGTATATGCTCTTCACCGACCGCGTCTTGGCCTCCATCGAGGAGGAGTATCCGGTCTACACCACCTTTGTGGAGATGCCTGGTGTGAACGACACGGTGCAGGTCTATGTGGTGACCACCATCGTCGAGCAGTTGGCTGCCGATGCCTCGAATATGCGTCATCTCTACCCCTATCGCGACCTTGTGGCGGCAAATATTCTGCCCGATGGTTTGAGTCGTTCGCAGCAGAATGCCTTCTATCAGTGCTTTGCTAACTCGGTGGACAACACCTATGCCAATCCTGCGCAGTTGGTCAATGCCATTATGGCCGATACGGTGCAGTCGTCGCAGATAGCGCAGATACAGAGTGCGTGCGCCAATCAACTCTTTGGCTGGACTATCGAGGTGGTCGAGATTGAGCAGCAATAGGTGACTCGCATATATAGAAAAGAAGAGGCCCACCGCGAGGTGAGCCTCTTTCTGTGTCTGTTCTATGCCTCTACTGCTCGTTGCTGAGGAACTCCTTGGTTACCACAATGCGAATGGCTTGAGGTTCGACAGTGATGGTAACAGGTGTTCCGCCCTGCAACTCGCCATCGGTCTCGAGTGGCATATCGGGAGCCGAGGTTATCTTCACCACCTTGCCTTGAGCGTGCATGACGTGGCCGATAGAGTAGATGTTGCCGTTGAAGAGGCGTCGAGCTCGGAATACCACATGCCACCAGTGTACGGGGCGTATGATAGAGAGGTCGAGCAGTCCGTCGTTTGCTATGGCGCGAGGCAACTGCTGAATACCTCCACCATTATAGCGGCAGATGCCCACCGCCAACGAGAAGAGCAGATTGTTGTGTATGACCTTACCATCGACCTCGATGGTTGCTCCCGCAGGCTTTGCCGAGAAGTAACCACGCAGGAGGCTGTAGAGATAGAGCCACTTGCCCTTGTATCCCTTGAACTTGAGGTGGTTGAATATCTGGATGACATAGGCATCGAAGCCCAAGCCCGCCACATTGGCCATATAGCGTGTCTGCTCCACCTTCGACTCGGTGAAGGTCACCTTGCCAACATCTTGGAGATAGGAGTGCCCCTCGCGGATGGCACGCACCACCATAGAGTAGTTGCGCGGAATACCGAATGTACGCACCCAGTCGTTGCCCGTACCTACGGCAATAACGGCGAGTAATACCTCCTTGGGCTCGCACAGCTTCTGTATGAAGAGACCATTTACCGTCTCGTTCAATGTGCCGTCACCACCCACAACGATAATCTTACGGTAGCCCTTGTTTACCGCCTCGACAGCCAACTCGGTGGCGTGGTAGCGGTGCTCGGTGAATGCGGGGTCGTGCAGAATACCATTCTCGCGGAGGAGGTGCGAGATCTGCGGAAAATCCGTCAAACCCTTACCTCCACCCGATATGGGGTTTACGATAACGAACCAACGATCCATATAATAAATTCAAAATTCAGAATGCAAAATGCAAAATTATCTCTCAACTCTCAACTCTCCACTCTCAACTATTTTGCCGGAGCGTTTTTCAATGTGTGAAGCAAGAAGTCGTAGAACTTGGCAACCGAAGCAATCTCCACCTTCTCGTCTGGTGAGTGTGGGTAGCAGATTGTAGGGCCAAACGAAATCATATCGAGGTTAGGATATACGCCACCAATGATGCCGCACTCCAAACCTGCGTGGATGGCAGTTACGGCTGGTTTCTTGCCATACAATGCCTCGTACGAAGCGAGCATTGCCTTCAAGATTGGCGACTCCATATTAGGCTTCCAACCGTCGTACGAGCCCGACAACTCAACCTCGGCACCTGCCATCTCGAATACGCCCTTGATAGCCTCGGCCAAAGCCAACTTCTCGCTCGATACGGACGAACGGAGCAAGCACTGAATCTTTACATACTCGCCATTCGACACTACGCGTGCAAGGTTGGTCGATGTCTGTACCAATCCCTCCATCTCTACCGACATCTTCACTACGCCGTTAGGTGCACCTACAACAGCCTTAACGAGCTTTGTAGCCACCTCCGCAGGGATAATCTCGGTAGGGTAGGCAACCTCCTCTACGAGCACAGCAATCGAATCCTCGATGTTCTCGAACTCGGCCTGCAAGGTCTTCTCGTAGGCTGCAGCCTCGGCCTTGAATGCCGCTACATCCTTAACGAGAACTACTGCCTGAGCCTCGCGTGGGATAGCATTACGCAAGCCTCCGCCATCAATCGACGAGAGCAACCACTCCTGCTCAGTGTGGAGCAACATGCGGCACAACATGCGGTTGGCATTTCCACGCTGGAAGCCAATCTGAATGCCCGAGTGACCACCCTTGAGGCCCTTAATCTCGAGCTTCACTGCGCTCCAACCCTCAGGTGCAGCTGCTGCGGTGTATGGGAGTGTGATGTTGGCGTCGGTACCACCTGCACAACCAACGTACAACTCGCCCTCGGTCTCAGAGTCGAGGTTGAGAAGGATGTCGCCCTTCAAGAGTCCACCCTTGAGGCCGAATGCTCCGTCCATACCTGTCTCCTCGGTTGCGGTGAAGAGTCCCTCGATAGCGCCGTGCTCCAAGGTGTCATCCTCCAAAACTGCAAGGATGCAAGCTGCGCCGATGCCGTTATCAGCACCGAGAGTAGTGCCGTTTGCAGTAACCCAATCGCCATCGATATATGCCTCGATAGGGTCGTTCTCGAAGTCGAACACCTTGTCGTTGTTCTTCTGTGGCACCATATCGAGGTGCGCCTGCAAAACGATGCCCTTTCTATCCTCGTAACCTGGTGTTGCTGGCTTTGCGATGTATACGTTGCACGCCTCATCTACCGAGTACTCGAGGTTGTGCGCCTTTGCAAACTCCACTACATACTCACGAATCTTCTCCTCGTGGTGTGATGGGTGAGGGATCTGGCAAATTGCCTTAAAGTGCTTCCAAACCAATTCAGGTTTGAGTTGTTCCAAATTGTAGTTCATAGTTGTATAATTTAAGTTATTGTTTCAATTGTTGTAAATCGTTCCGATGGACTCTTTTTGCACCTTACTTGCGTCGTAAATGCTCACATAGGCCTACTATGCTGCGCTTTCCGCCACTGCGTAACGCACAAAAATAGCCTCATCGCCTCCGATTTTATCTGTTTGTAACGTTTTTTAGTTGTTGTCGTTTGGGTTTTATAGCGTCGGGCTGCGCCCTCTATGGCGTCGGAGTCTGCGACTCCTCTATGGTTTTTTCCGTTTTTAGCTTTCCGCTTGCTTGTCGAACGCCTCAACTATGTGTTTAACAAGTTCGTGGCGGACGATATCGCCCTTGTTAAACTCCACAAAGCCGATACCCTGGATGCCCTTGACGGTGTTCATGGCACGCACCAAGCCGCTGTCGCTCTTGTGGGGCAGGTCCACCTGTGTAACATCGCCCGTGACGATAAACTTGGCATTGCGGCCCATTCGTGTGAGGAACATCTTTATCTGCGAGAGGGTGGTATTCTGTGCCTCATCGAGAATTACAAATGCATTGTCCAAGGTGCGACCACGCATATAGGCCAACGGAGCAATCTGTACCGTGCCATCCTCCATAAACTTCTGCAACTTAGCCGGCGGAATCATGTCGTTCAAGGCGTCGTACAGTGGCTGCAAGTATGGGTCGAGCTTATCCTTTAGGTCGCCTGGAAGGAAGCCCAACTTCTCGCCAGCCTCCACAGCAGGACGTGTGAGGATTACGCGACGCACCTGCTTGTCACGCAGGGCGCGCACAGCCAAGGCAATAGCCGTATATGTCTTACCCGAGCCCGCAGGACCTGTGGCGAAGATAAGGTCGTTCTTGTCGTACAAATCCACGAGTTTGCGCTGATTGTCGGTGCGAGGTTTCACGATGAGGCCATTGTTGCCATAGACGATAACCTCCTTGTCGCTCTTGTGGGCCTGTTCTGCCGCCTCGGCAAAACCCACCGAGAACGACTGCTCGACAACCTCCTTCGAGATGTGACCATAGCGGTCGTAGTAGGCGATAAGTCCCGCCATCTGACGCTCAAATCGCTCCACATCGCCCTTGGCGCCAAGCACCTTGAGCGTTGAGCCTCGTGCCACAATCTTAAGTTTTGGGTGCATCGACACAATCTGATGCAGGTAGCACTCCTTGGCTCCATACAACTCGCGGGTGTCGACACCCTCCAATATTATCTCTTTTCCTGTATCTGTCATAGTTTGTAGTTCTTTTATTATCGCACTAGAACACCACTCCGAAGCGAAGTTGTACGTTGCGGCTGGTGGTGCGGAAGGTCTGAGCCTTGGGCTGCTTGGTGGTGTCGAGGGTCCAAACCCACTGGTTCTCGCGCTTGTCAATCTTGTCCATCTCGCTGCCACGGAACTGGTCGGCATAGCGAAGGTCGAGCATCAGCACCTTGGCAAACTTAACGCTGATACCCGCTGTGTAGGTCACCGTAGGGAAGAGACGACCGATAGGCATCTGCTTGATGCTCTCGTCGGAGGCATCGGCAAGCTGATATGTGGCCTCGTCCATAAGTGTAAAGACAGGACCAAAGTTGAATCGGAACATCGCTGCGCGGAACGAGAGCAACATCGGAATCTGCACGATGTTCGACTTAGCCTTGACGTTTATCTCCTTGCCATCCTGATGGTCGGTAATCTTTATCTGGTTGCGAGCATACGAAATCTCGGGCTGGATACCAAACGAACGGCCAATGTTGAGGCGAAACTGCAGGGCTGCACCATACGACACGGGCATAGTGAGCTTCGGCGTGAAGTTCTCGCACAGTGGGGTTACGTTGAATTGGAAGTTGTATCTCGCACCAACGCCCAAGCCAAACTCGGTGGATACCTTTGGCGTATTCGAGGCTTTGTAGGCCTCCTTGCGGGCGTTACGCACCACGCCTCCAGCCTTTACGCGGGGCTGATTGTCGTTGGCCAATGCGGTGAAACATACTGCAATAAGCAGTGTTGCGAGTGTCGTTTTTACTATTCTGAATCTCATTTCTAATATCGATTTGTCGTTATAACTCCCAAAAATAATAAATATTTTTGAAAATATCATCTTAAATTGGCGAAATCTTAATTTTTTTATACCTTTGTACGCGTAAAATAGTGCAAAATCGTTCTGATTGGCTCTTTTCGTACGAGTGTTGCGGATGCCGAAATGCTCACATAGGTCTACTATGCTGCGCTTTCGTCACTTTACATCGCACAAAAATAGTTCAATCATCTCCGATTTTGGAGCCCTTTGGGGAGCGTAATTTTGCATTTTGAATTTTGCATTTTGAATTTTAGCTGAAAAACAATATTATGAGTTTAGTAGCAATAGTAGGACGCCCAAATGTGGGTAAGAGTACGCTGTTCAACCGCCTTGTGGGCAACCGTCAGGCGATTGTCGATTCGACGGCAGGTACTACACGTGACCGCCACTACGGCAAGACCGACTGGAATGGTCGTGAGTTTTCGATTATCGATACGGGTGGTTACTCGGTGAATAGCGACGATATCTTCGAGGATGAGATTCGCAAGCAGGTGATGCTCGCCATCGAGGAGGCCGATGTTATCCTCTTTATGGTGGAGGTAGGTACAGGTGTGACCGACCTCGATATGATGATGGCCGAGGTGTTGCGCCGTGCTAAGAAGCATACCATCCTTGTCTGCAACAAGGTCGACAACTACGACCTCATCTACTCGTCGAACGACTTCTATTCGTTGGGCCTTGGTGACCCATTCTGCATCTCGTCGATGTCGGGTAGCGGTACTGGCGACTTGATGGACGAAATCTTGAAGCACCTCCCAGAGGATTGCGCTGCAGAGGAGATGGAGGATCTTCCGCGCATCACCATCGTGGGACGTCCGAATGTGGGTAAGTCGTCGCTCACGAATGCCTTGCTCGGTACCGACCGCAACATCGTAACAAACATTGCAGGTACAACTCGCGATTCGATACACACGCGTTATAATAAGTATGGCATGGACTTCTACTTGGTAGATACTGCCGGTATGCGTAAGAAGGGCAAGACCATGGAGGACTTGGAGTTCTACTCGGTTATGCGCTCCATCCGTGCTATCGAGGCTTCGGATGTCTGCATCTTGATGCTCGACGCACAGCAGGGCCTCGAGTCGCAGGACCTCAATATCCACAACCTCATCGTGCGTAACCGCAAGGGTTGTGTTATCGTGGTGAACAAGTGGGACCTCATCGAGAAGGGCAACAACACTATGAAGGAGTGGAAGGAGGCGCTTGCAAAGCGTTTGGCTCCGTTCAACGATATTCCAATCATCTTCACCTCGGCACTCAACAAGCAGCGTATCCTCGACGTGTTGCAGACCGCAATCCGTGTCTACGAGTCGCGTTCGCGTCGCATCCCTACATCGGAGTTCAACGACTATATGTTGCCGATTATCGAGGAGACTCCGCCACCTTCAACCAAGGGTAAGTACATCCGCATCAAGTATGCTATGCAGTTGCCTACACCAACTCCGCAGTTTGTCTTCTTCTGCAACTTGCCACAGTATATCCGCGAGAACTACCGCCGATTCTTGGAGAATCACTTGCGCGACCATTGGGACTTCTCGGGTGTGCCGATTCAGATCTATTTCCGCCAAAAGTAGAAACTAAAACAACCTATAACAATGAAAAGATTATTCACATTGGCTCTTTTGCTTGCTTGTGCCACCTCGGCATTTGCGATTAAAATCACATACGGACCTTACGTTCAGGCCGTAACCAAGGAGACCGTAACCATTGTGTGGGGTACCGACAAGACCGCTATTTCGTGGGTTGAGACCGCTCCGAACGACAAGATGCACTTCTATGCCGAGGAGCGTCCGAAGTACTTCCAGACTGTGCTTGGTCGCAAGTTGCCAACCAAGTTGCACACCATCACCATCCCGAACCCTAACACCGATGGCAAGGCGGGCTTCCGCTATCGTGCCTACTCGCAGGAGATAACCTCCAACGCCAAGGGTCGCACAATGTATGGTCGTGTGGCTTCGACTCGCATCTTCGCCTATCGTCACATCTGGGTCAAGACCCTCGACTACAACAAGGCGTCGGTGAACTTCATCCTGATGAACGACCAACACGGCAATGCTGAGGGTGTCTACAACGTGCTCAACAAGCGCGTGAACCGCAAGAAGACCGATGCAGTGCTCTTCGTGGGCGACATGGTGGCTTCGGTAGACGAGAAGCAGATGTCGGTGTTCCGCAAGGTGTCGGGCGGTGTGAACAACTACCCTAAGTACACCGAGACTCCGCTTCACGAGGTGCCTATGTTGATGACTCGCGGTGTGAACGAGTCGGTGGGTGCTATTGGTATGAACTACCTCTCGCACTTCCCAACCTCGTCGGGTAAGCCCTACTACACCGTACGCTATGGCTCGACCTGCTTCATCGTGCTCGACTCGGGCGTAGATGTCAAGGATAAGGTTGCGGGTACCGACTTCGAGTCGTACCGCAAGGAGCAGGCTGCGTGGCTCGAGAAGGCTCTCGAGAGCGAGGAGGTGAAGGGTGCTAAGTTCAAGGTTGCCCTTATGCACATTCCGCCAATTGCGGGCACAGCACCTGTGAGCAAGGATCTGCACAGCCTCTTTGTACCTCTTCTCGAGAAGGCTGGCATCAACCTTATGATTTGTGGCTACACCCACAACACTACAATGCACGAGGCAAGCAAGAAGTGCTCGTTCCCAATCCTCGAGAATGGCTCGGCAACGCTCCTCAACATCCGCGCCGATCAGGAGAAGATGGTGGTGGCAGTTGAGAACTTTGAGGGCAACGAGGTTGCTAAGTACGAGTTCTAAAATCGTTCAAACGATAGTATAGGGCAGTCCGATGGGCTGCTCTTTTTTGTTGGGGTTTAATGGGGTTAATGGGGTTAATGGGGGCGCACCTGCGGTGCTAATGGGGGAAATCGCGCTTTCCCCATAATCCCTATAATCCCCATAAGGGCGTAGCCCGTCCCCATACTCTCCGCTATTAAATAATTTTGCATTTTGCATTTTGCATTCTGAATTTTTTTACTATCTTTGCACTTAGAATACTCGGGGCAGGGTGGAATTCCCTACCGGCGGTGATAGTCCGCGACTCCCTATGATGTTGTGTGTAATGTGTTTGCATCGGTGGGACTGAATCGGTGAAATTCCGATACCGACGGTTACAGTCCGGATGGTAGAGTGGGTGAGGTTGTATTAAACCTATTTACTGCGTTCTTTTATGTTTTTTTTGGCTCTTTTTATTTGTAATTTTTGTCACATAGAACCACTATGCTCCGCAAATTACAATAAAAAATAACCACAAAAACAACTATAAAA
>JAZLDJ010000075.1:0-15614 GCA_045614685.1 Alistipes sp.
TCTGCTCCTTCATAGTCGTTGAAGAGGGTGTACTTGGCATTCTTTCCACCTTCGCTACCAAAAGCTCCAATGTAGCAACCTTTCGACCAAGTGTGGCCGTCGCTACCCATCAGAACATCCTGCGGAAGGGTAAGTTGAAGTTGCGCGGTAGTGGCTTTGATTGTTGTGTGACCCGCCATTACGGGAGTATCGACTCCGCTGTCAGGTTGCACACACCCCGAAAGAGATAGAACAACACATAGAAGTGTGAAGTACAATCTTTTCATACAAAGTGTAGTTTTATACCTATATATAAAGAATATATGGGTAGTTTTTGGTTAGTTTGTGAGGGTTATTTTATTTGGCAGCGACCCGAGTGCTATTCGGTGGAATGGCACTCGGGAGTGTAACTGCCTGATAGTCTTACGGTTTAGAACTTACCGCGACGGCAACGAACATTGTAGCCCTGAGCGTTTACAGTCTTACTTGGGCTTGGGTTGAGAAGACCTGGTGTAGTGTAGCCGTTTCCAACCTCACCGAATGTCATTGCACCGCCATTACCTACAGTATAAGTCTTACCGTCCTTTGCAACGGTGTAAGTATTGGTATTGTTGGTGTTTACAACATAGATATAACCGCAGTTAGAATACTGACCGTGAACGCCTGTAACACCTGATGTTCTGCTACCAGCACAAGGCCAATACATAGGAACAGCGTTATCATCCTTATCCTTGCAGCCATTGTAATACATACCATAGAACTTATAGCCCGACTTGTAGGTAGCATCATCCTCAGCAGCACGAGCATAGCCAAACTTAGCCTTCACGGCATCGCTTGTGGTAGCATACCAATAGAGGACAGAGTAGTTCTCCATAATATATCCCGGAGGGCACGGATCGTGAGCAGTCTTGTACTTCATCATCGCATCGTGGTTGTTATCGTTGATACTATTCCAAAGACGATAATTACCCTCTGAAACAAGCACACTTGCCGGCGAAGTTTTGCCTTGCTGGTTAATGATATTTGACAAGTTCCAAATATCCTTATTACCCTCATATGCTCGGTACTCGTAGTTTGGCAAGGTGATACCATTGTGAACATAGAGCGCCTGACCCTCCTCGGTGAACTCAGACTCGAAGATATTTGCCGCGCTTTGCGATGTTGCCCAATACTGGCTATACTGCGAGAAACCATACGCTACATCGCAACGAGTGTTGTGGAGAGTTGAAATATTCTCCTTAGTCTTGTCGCCCAAGCTCTTGATACGAGGGAGTGGGTTACAGCTCTGATACTGGAAGTAAACACCACAAGCGTCGCTTGCATTCTCCAAGGCAATTGTGTTGTTGAATGCCACATTCTGACTTGAAAGAGTCACAGTAGAGGTTGTCTGGATATCAGAAGTAGGAACCCAAGTTGCACCTATAACACGATCCATCAAGTAGTAGGCAACGTTCGCATTACTACCCGAACCCATAATCTTCAATGTCTTAGGAGTCTCGGTAATCCAGATGTGCCAGTGCCAAATAATAGCATTATTACCCTGATTGCCATTGGTGAGTACAACCAATGCGTTACCCTTCTTACCATTGGTCTTGAACGAAATTTTGTTAGTCTCAGGGTTGTAGTGCAAGTCGTAAACCATACCAGCCTCCTCAGCCCACTTAATCTCGGCAGTAACACCACCCTTGATAACAACGCCGTCAGCCAAGATACAAGGGAACTCGTACGAACCTGCTGTTGGAGGAACCATATAGCAACGTGCGTAGTCCTCGTAAGACTTACCTGTAGTACCTGCCAACAAAACAGGATTTGTAGGAGTGTGAGCAGCCAAATCGATGTGAGATGCGCTAATAGGCTTGATTGCCGAACGAGTTACAGCGTGCTTGTTGTTAGCATAGATAGCGTGCGAACCCTTCTCGGTGATAAAAGTAAGACCCATATTCTCGTACTCGCCTGCAGGCAATGCAATGTAGAGATCCTCACCGTTGGTGATATCCAAGCCCTCCTTGTAGGTATACTTCAAGTAAGAGTAAGCAGCATTGTTGGTAGCCATCTTAATGTTGCCATCCTCTCCTACGTTCTTCGCGAGGTCGAGAGTTGCCGACTGAGCAATTGGGTGGAACTCAGATGATGTACGGCAGGTTGAACGAACGATAACGCTCTGCAGCTTACCCTCACCCTTTACAGGAACCTTGATGTAACCGAGCAAGTTCTTGAAAGCGATGCACTCACCCTCGATAGTACCCTTCATAGGGTTCTGGTCGAAGATTGCCTCAGGGCTTGCAAGGTTTGTTACATTGTAAGGCAAGTTGAACGATGCAACTGCGCCGCTGATAGTCGGCTTGTTAGGCATATAGAGTACATAAGCTGTATTCTCAGGTACGCCCACCTTGTTGTTGATGTGGTCAACGGTGTATTTCTGCGAGTCGAGAGCAAGAGCTCCATCCTCACCCTGAAGCACTACTACAACCTGGTCACCCTCGCTCCACGCAAGCTTACCACTTACTCCATCGAGCTCGAGACGAGTATCCTCCTCGAACACCAAACTCTTCTCAACGATAGCACCACGCTTGATGCCCGTATCAACCAAATTGTCGTTTGTTTGATCCTGAACACAGCCCACAAAGAACATTGCCACGGCTGTTAATCCCCAAAGTATTGTCTTTTTCATTTTGTAGTTGTTTTTAGTTTTCTGGATTAGGTTTAATTTGTGGTTTAGAATCCCGAATCGGGCTGTTGCTCCTCAAGATTCTCGAACTGGTCGGAGGCCGCAAAGCCAGCCTCTACGTGTACCTCAATCTCGACTACCGTCGGCTTGATGTAATCGTTGCTAAATAGTTGTTTTTTAACCATAAGTTTTATGTTTTAGATTGTTGTTAATTTATATCTAAATTATCAGCATGCAACATTGTGCATCATATTGATTTTAAACACGTTAGGCACAACCACCAACCCGGCATAAATATTCAAGAAGTGGATTTTGCCTTCTACCGCAATATTTCACTCACAAATATAGCAAAACAATTTGAAGTTAGCAACTTTTTTCGACCTGTTTTTCGCGGAAATTTCTTCTATCTGCGGCGCTCTAACACAACATTTCCAAATCGCGAAGCGAGCTTATTCGACAAAAAGAGTTATTAGCTGGACTATTTTTTGCATAATACCCCAACTTTTAACTCTCAACCTTTAACTTTTAACTTTTTTATACTATCTTTGCCAAGATAAAAATATACATTTTTAACACCTCAATAAATTTAGAACGATGAGCGAGAAAAAACTCCGTTTCGAGACATTGCAGATTCACGGCGGATATGCGCCAGACCAGACACTTTCGCGTGGCTTGGCAATCTACCCAACTGCAGCCTATCACTTCAAGACTTGCGACTATGCAGCTAACCTCTTCGAATTGAGCGAGGCTGGCAACATCTATACACGAATCCATAACCCAACAACTGCAAACTACGAGAATCGCGTGGCAGCGTTGTATGGTGGTGTGGGTGCATTGGCAACTTCGTCGGGTATGTCGGCAATTTTGCTCACCGTAACCGCTTTGGCAAAGGCTGGCGACAATATCGTAACTTCGCCTTACGTCTATGGCGGAACTCACAACCAGTTCTCTATTTCGTTGCGTAACCTCGGCGTTGAGGTGCGCTTTGCGAAGGACGCTTCGGCAGAGGCAATCGAAGAGTTGATTGACGAGAATACCCGCTTCGTATTTGTGGAGTCGATGTCAAACCCTGGCTGCATCGTAGCTGATATGGAGGCTTTGGCAAAGGTTGCTCACTCGCACAATATGCCACTCGTGGTGGATAATACCTTTGGTGCTTGCGGTTACCTCTGCAACCCATTCGAGTGGGGTGCGGATATCATCTGCGACTCGGCTACAAAGTGGATTAACGGTCACGGCACAGCAATGGGCGGTATCATCGTTGATGGTGGTACTTTCGACTGGGGCAATGGTCGCTATCCCGAGATTGATGGTCCATCGGAGGGCTACCACGGCTTGAACTTGTGGAAGACCTTCTCCAATCAGGCATTTATCGTAAAGTGCCGAGTAGATGGCTTGCGCGACTTCGGTTGCTGCCCTTCGCCATTCGACACCTACTTGATGATGCTCGGTTTGGAGACCCTCTCGTTGCGCGTTCGTCACGAGGCAGAGTCTACAGCAAAGTTGGCAGAGTTCTTCCGTGCAAACAAGAATGTTAAAAAGGTAAGCTACGTAGGCTTCGAGGATGACGCAAGCTACGCGTTGGCACAGAAGTACTTCCGCAAGGGTGCTGCGTGCGTAATCTCGGTTGAGTTGGAGGGTACCTTGGAAGGTACAGTAAAGTTTGTCGAGGGATTGAAGCTCGCAGCCAATATGACAATGATTGGCGACTCGATTACTGTGGTTACCCACCCAGCATCGACTACTCACAAGCAGTTGAGCGATGATGCTAAGGTTCGTGCTGGCATCGCTCCAACACTGCTCCGCATCTCGGCTGGCTTGGAGGCTGTAGAGGATATTATCGAGGACTTCGAGCAGGGCTTCGCCAATATGTAGTTAAAAGTTAAAAGTGCAAAGTTAAAAGTGGCTAAATTTTTTCACGATACAACACCATTACACTTGGAGGGCGGTGACGTTCTCCCCGAGCTAACCATTGCATACGACACCTATGGCGAGCGCAACGCAGATGATTCGAACATCATCTGGGTATGTCACGCGCTGACCGCATCGTCGGATGTGGAGTCGTGGTGGCCCGAGATGATTGGCAAGGGTAAGTTGCTCGATGCATCGAAATACTTTATCATCTGCGCCAACTTCCTCGGCTCGCACTACGGCACTACGGGCCCACTCTCGATTAACCCGACTACGGGCGAGAAGTGGTATGGCGACTTCCCAAAGGTTACCGTACGCGATATGGCAGAGTGTCATCGTCGCTTGGCGGAGCACCTCGGCATCAAGCGCGTAAAGTTGCTTATTGGCAGCTCGATTGGTGGTTTCCAGTGCTTGGAGATGTCGTTGGCGAATCCCGATTTGGCCGAGAACTTGGTGCTCATTGCTACAGGTGCAACCACCACACCGTGGATTTCGGCTTTCAACGAGTCGCAGCGTTGGATATTGGAGAACGACCCAACCTTTGGCGAGCGCCGAGATGACGCTGGCGAGGCAGGTATGGCCGCGGCACGCAGTGTAGCGTTGTTGAGCTACCGCGGAGGCCCTGCATATTGCCTCACTCAGCAGGATAACGAGGAGTTGAAGGATGATTTGTTCAAGCGTCGCGTGCATTCGTACCAGCGTTATCAGGGCGAGAAGTTGCGCAGAAGATTCAATGCCTACTCCTATGCTTCGGTTTCGTACGCGGTGGATTCGCACGACATTGGCCGTGGTCGCGGTGGCGTTGTCGAGGCTCTGAAAAATATCAAGAGTCGCACCTTTGTGGTGGGTATCACAAGCGATATCCTCTTCACCGAGGTGGAGAATCGCTACCTTGCCGACAATATCAAGGGGGCGCACTACCACCTTATCGACTCGTCGTTCGGACACGATGGCTTCTTGGTGGAGGCAGAGTCGCTGAACAAGCTTATTTTGGAATTTATAAACGAATAAAAACATATAATGGGAACAAAACAACTTACAATCGGAATGTTCGGCTTCGGCAATGTAGGTCGAGGACTCTACGACGTGCTGAACACCATCTCTTCGAAGGAGGCTAGAATCAAACGCGTTTGCGTTCGCGACTTGAACAAAGAGCGCGGTGTGGAGGAGGATTTCTTCACCGATAATACCGAGGATATCTTCAACGACAAAGATATCAACCTTATCGTGGAGTTGATTGACGATGCCGAGGCTGCATACCACATCGTTAAGCGCGCCTTGGAGAGCGGTCTCTCGGCTGTTTCGGGCAACAAGAAGATGTTGGCACACCACTTGCCCGAGCTCATCGAGTTGCAGCAGAAGCACAACGTGGCGCTCTTGTACGATGCTTCGGCCTGCGGTTCGATTCCTGTAATCCGCAACCTCGAGGAGTACTACGATAACGACCTCCTCGTATCGGTCAAGGGTATCCTCAACGGTTCGTCGAACTTCATCTTGTCGAAGATTTTCAACGAGAACTATTCGTACGACGTGGCTCTTCGTCGCGCTCAGGAGTTGGGCTTTGCCGAGAGCGACCCAACACTCGATATCGGTGGCTGGGACTCGTTGTTCAAGCTCATCATCATCACCGTACACGCCTTCGGGTGCTATGTTGCACCAGAGAAGATCTTTACCTATGGTATCTCTTCGATGAACGACAACGATATTCGCTTCGCAAACGAGAAGGAGCGTCGCTACAAGTTGGTGGCTCACGTCGAGAAGTTGGAGAGTGGCAAGATTATTATGAGCGTTATGCCTCAGCTCATCTCGCGCGATAAATATATATATAGCGTAGAGGACGAGTTCAATGGCGTGGTTATCAAGGGTAAGTTCTACGACAAGCAGTTTATGTTTGGTCGTGGTGCAGGTGGTCACCCAACAGGCTCGGCTGTGTTGAGCGATATTATGGCTTGCTTCTACAACTACCGCTACGAATATAAGCGAATGATTGGCCGCACCCCTGTAGAGTATACCGACGATGTGTTGGTACGTGTATATCTACGCTACTCGAATGCCGAGGATCGTGCCTTGTTCGAGTTCGATAGCATCGAGGAGCAGTATATCAGCAACGATTACAAGTATTTGGTAGGACATATCTCGTTGGCAAATCTCCACAAGATTGCCGCACAGATCCGCGAGCGCAATCTCTTTATCGCAGCCTACCCTACAAAGTAGTTGAGCCGAAATACCCCAAACACACCCAAACAACCAAAGAAACCTATAAACAATGAAAATTCTTGCAGTATATTTTGGTGCAGGTAGCGGAATCACAATATTCTACAAGCGAATATTGAGCGAGCTCTCCAAGAACGCCACAATTGATGTTGTGAGCGACGTGGCCCCTGATCCGCTTTTAGATTGCGTAAATAAGCAGTACCAAGTCCCCTTCACCAAGCGTCAAGCGGGTTGGTATCGCCGTTTCTTGCGTTGGTTTGGAACTGCACCTATTTCGGAGAACTGGAGCCGCAAGGTCGAAGCTGTTGTAGCGAAGGATTATGATGTAGTCATCGCCTTTATGGCAACATCGCAACTTACACCAGCTGTGTGCGGCAGGTACCTTTCACAAAAGTTGGGTTGTAAGTTTGCAATATATGCGGTAGACGCCATTCCAGCACCAGGTGGCTGGACTCGCAGACGCAGCGAGTTTAGGGGCAAGAAACGCATTGTGGCTAAGAACTTCGCTATGGCAGACTATGTGGCCTCGTCTAATCCACATATGCTCGAATACCAGCTCTCAGTCTTTCCGAACAAGCCAAACCTCTATTCGGATACGCTGCTGACACCATCACCAGATAGAGATTATACTGCACCGCCATCGGATGAGATATTATTCCTCTATACGGGCAGCCTCTATGGTATGCGCAATCCAGACCACTTCTTCAAGGCATTCAAGCGTCTGCTTGTGAAGTATCCGAATGCTCAGTTCCTGATTGTAGGTATCAAGAAGAAATTCCGTCACATCGACAAGATCCTCACCGAGGAGGAACGCAAACACGTGATATCGGCACCTCACACCCAAGACTTGGAGCCACTTTTTGCTCGTGCTAAGGCGCTTGTGGATATTGATGCCGACCTCGAGAAGGATCCATTCTTGTCGAGCAAGATAGTGACCTACATGAAGGTAAATCGCGTAATTCTAAGCGAAACTGGTCGAATAACACCTTCACGCGAGATTTTTGCAGGTCTAAATACAGTGGTGCAGTGCGACCACAACGAGGATAGCCTCTACGAGGGTATGTTGCGAGCGATTGAGATAGCCGACTCGAATCCCGACTTCTCGGAACGCGAGGAGCTTATCAAGGAGTTCTCTATCGAGACTGTAAGCGCTCGTTTTTGGCGAGGATTACAAGCAATATGCAACAAAGAGTAGTCGAATAAGACTGAATCTGCCTAACACAGTGTTAGGCAGATTTTTTATAGTGCGGCCTATTAGTCGAATACACCATCACACTCGCACACCTTATTTACCACCCATAACTTCACCGTAATTAAACCATTCTTGCATTGCGAAATTGATACACTCCGAACAAACATGTCAACTTTTTTTTAGAAATATATAAAAAACATACTAACTTTACGCTGGCATTCGTTACCATAACACAAGACAATCCCAACTTACAACAATGAAACATTTTTTTAAGATTTACGCGCTTGTTGCGCTTGCTTTTTTGGCGAGTTGCAACAATGGCAAGCCCATTAAGCAGCCAGCCGAAAAGCACACCTCAATCTACCACTGGAAGAGTACGTTCGAACTAGATGCGGCAGAGCTTGCATTCCTGCAAACTCATAATATCGACCGCATCTATCTGAAACTTTTCGATGTGGCTACGGAGCATAATTTCCTAGTTGGATCGGCAGACATTATTCCGATTGCTACCACGAAATGTGTGTCGGCTGTACCCAAGGGTGTGGAGATTGTTCCCGTCGTATATATTACCATAGATGCACTCCGAGCGATGGAGGGGCGCGAGACCGAGTTCGCCAATCTAATCGTTGAGCGTTCGGTTGCAATGTGTAACTACAACAAGTTGGGCAAAATCCACGAGTTGCAACTCGACTGCGACTGGACATCAACCTCAAAAGAGGTCTATGAGAAATTGTGCGGTGTTGTTCGCACAACACTGCACGAGAAAAATATCGATTTGAGCATAACCGTAAGATTGCATCAACTTCGAGAGTCCGCACCACCTGCGGATAGAGGCGTGTTAATGCTCTATAATACGGGGCAACTAAAAAGCCCGAAGACAAAGAATTCTATCCTCGATATTGCTGATGCAAAACCATATCTTAAATCGACAAAATATCCAATTCCTCTCGACTATGCATATCCTGCATTCGGGTGGGGTGTAAAATTCCAAAAGGACAAGTTTGTTGCCATTGTGACAGATGAGGACACAAAGGTTTTAGGAGATGAATATATAAGGCACGAAAGAGCCTCTGCCTCTGAGATCCTCAAAGTTAAAGCACTCGTCGAGGATAAGTTAGGCAAACCTGCGAGTGGAAATATTCTATATCATTTAGATAACGCACAACTTAAAAACTACACCGACAATGAAATCGCTCAAATACTTGCTTATTAGTACATTCTTACTCTGCGCATCTCACAAGGCATTAGCTTGCTGGGACTATTGGTATGATCCTAGTGGATATTACATGTACCGAGTTTGCGAGAAAGCTCCCGCCCCTAATATGGAGATAGGTAAGAATTTTCCATATATTGAGGCAAACTGCATCGGATGGCAGAGGCTATCATCGGAATCTATCCCATTGGAAGATATATACAAAGTAATCTACACAATACCGCTTAAAGATCTCAAGAAGATTTGTGATAGTCGTTGGACTAAACACGACAACAAATTTATAGAGTGGATTGCCAAAAAGGATAGAGCACTGCTTGATTGCATTTTGCTAGCGAAGACTAATGAGTATATTCGTGTTAAACACAATTCTCGCTGGTACTATCCAACTATGGATATAGGCATCGACACAACATTGGAGGATGTTGCTGAAAAAGCATTGTCGGCAAAAGATGCAAGATTGCGTGATCGCTATCTTTTGCAAGCTATTCGCGCATTGTTTTCAATGCAACGCTATGAGGAGTGTGTAGTTCTGTGGAACAATGAGATTTCGCATCTACCAGAAAGTAACCTTATGCGTAAACTTATCCAGCCATATATCGCTGGTGCAGAATTCCGCGTAGGTAATACAAGTAAGGCAATGGCATACTTTGCTCATATTGGTGACGTGGAGTCTTTGAGATACTGCGCAACCCAGATTGGCGATCCTATCTCAACCGCTGGCGCACTTGAGCTTGTTTGCAAGTATGCACCTAACGCACCATACATTGCTGAAACCTTGCAGGCATATATTAGGGAAGTTGAGCCAGAAGGCAGTGTGCTCGAATTTGGTAGTAGCGAATGGCTAGATAGCCAGGAAATAGAGCGTATTAAGAATCGTACTGACAGAGCAAAATGGCTTCGTCCATTCTGTTTGAAAATGGCTCAAAATTACAAAGTTGACAATCCTGCAATGTGGTACTATACAGCTGCTTTCTTGTCTGACTTAATTGGGGAGACAAACAAGGCTTCGCAGTATTTGAGTTTAGCAGAGAAATCGAAATCGACACCATACATTGCCGAGTCGATTAAGGTGATGCGTATATACCTGGATGCTAAACTATCAAAATACGATAGTGCGTATGAGGCAAAATTGTTAAAGCAGTTAAAGTGGTTAGATTCAAAAATCGCCAATAATATCACAGATGAAGTGCGCAGTGAAACCGCCCAAGGATATCACATAAATAGCGGAAAGAGTTACTACTATTGGAATGATATGCTCCGCAGAATTGTGCTAGCAGAGGTATGTCCTCGCATGTTGAAGGAGGGGAAAACGACTCGTGCATTGCAACTTGCCAACATGGCAGACAATAGACTATACAACCTAGTTAACAAGCAAGATTTCTACAAAACAATTGGTGGTCAGTATGACTATGAATATGTAAAGGTCAAAGGTGCATCAATGATACAATATCGCTATGCTGATAATAAATTTAACTCGCAAGATTATAGCAACCACTTCTTTGAGCTGGCTGATAGCTTGGGTGCAAACACAGTCAAACGATATGTGCAAAATGTTAATGCTCCTCAGTCTGAATTCGACCGTTATCTCAATGCACGAGGCTATACGGGTAGCGACTATTTAAATGACATAGTCGGCACGCAGTGCCTGCGTGAGATGCGCTATGGCGAGGCTGTAAAGTATTTATCAAAAGTTAGCGATGCCTACAACAAACATCACCTCAATGTGATAATGCAATACGATCCGTTTAGCGTTGAACGGGAAGATTTGTCATATGAATGTGATACTCGCCTTGAATTTGCGCAAAAGATGTACTCGTTAGATCAGAAGATTAAGACTACAACAAGCCCAAATGAAAAAGCAATGAATATGTTCCGATTTGCAATCGGCTTGCGCAATTCATTTGATAGATGCTGGCCACTGACACAGTATTACCGAGGTTCCTCATATTGGGGCTGTGTAATAGGCGAAAAGCGCGATTGGGAGAATGACCAATACACTAAATCGGCATTGAATAAAGTCAAGCAGATGATTGCATCAGCTAGCTCAATGGCGACTGATGATGAGGTTGCTGCGGAGATACAATATCAATTGTGTAATTTTAAGACCGTAGCCGAAAAGTATCCAAACACCGAAAAAGGAGCTTTGGTACGCGGCAAGTGCGACAAGCTATACGACTATCACGTCGAGCGCAAATACCCAGCCTACAGGAATAACTTAGGTCGTCGGTATTGGTAGCACCGCGGCTTACCCCCCCTCCGTGGGTAACAACAAAAAAAGAGTGGTTGAAAAACCACTCTTTTTTGTGCCCAGGACGAGACTCGAACTCACACGGGCTAACGCCCACTACCCCCTCAAAGTAGCGTGTCTACCAATTCCACCACCTGGGCTTTGAGGAACTGATTTCTTCAAATCAGCGGTGCAAAGGTACGCAAAATTTTGATTCTCGCAAACTTTTCGCCGAGAAAATCTATTTTTTTTTGATTTTTCTGCATTTTTTCACCCAAATCGCACTCATCAACCCAAAAAAGAGGAGGGCATTCGACAAGTTTCGAACGCCCTCCACCTATAATAATCTATACCGTCTACACTCTACTATTGCGCCGTAAACTCCGAAAGCGAACCTGTCCAGTTGCAAGTGACCTTCTTGTCACGCTCGGTGGTAAAATCGGCCACGATAGTATAGGTCTTATCGTCGTTCTCGGTGATGGTGAGCTCTCCGCCCTTCACCACGCAATAGACTACAGAGCCATCCTCCTCGACATACTCTACGAATGTGCCGAGCGCCATAGTGCCCCAATAGCAACCTGGATAGTAGACCCAAGGCTCCTTCTTGAGGAGATACTTCTGGTCTGAAAGCGTTCCGATACGATAGGTACCTGTAATGCCCTTACCCAACTCTGGGTAGATATCGAGCTGAAGTTTGATGCCACCCACAACATTTGGATGCATCTTATCCTCGGTGAGGTTATTCACATTGAAGAGCGAGATAATATAGTTGTCGCAGTTAGCCTCAGCGTACGAGCTATAGAAGCGAATCGAGCCACATGCTGGCAACATCTCGATATCCTTATCGATCGATGGTCTCCACTCCTCGTCGTCGCTCTGATTCTCGAATGCAATAGCACCCTCGTATACGAATGACAACTGCTCGTTGGCTATGGTTACCACCTCAGCCTCAATGCGATAGCCCTTGGCTATGTGGGTAACGGTCACACTACCCCCACTGAAGAGGACATCCTCAATCTTGTACTTCCACTGGCCATCAACATAGACCTGCTCCTTATTGTTTGTAGCAAGCGAGAACTCGTTGTAGAAGCAGCCCTTATCGCGACCACTACCAAAGGTATAGGTACCCTCAGGCAACACTGCATTCAAAGCATTTGCAGACATATCTGACCACAAATCGAGATACAAAAGCCAGCCACCCTGGTGCATTGGCACCTCGAAACCATCAGCCTTAACACCGAGTGTATCATTGGTCAAAACCACATAATAGTCGGCAACGCCAGTATCCCATACATCGCCCAAATAGTAGGCACACGCCACACTATTAAGTGCGATATTACCATCGGCTCCCACGCCATTGTTCTCGATAATTTCGGGCGCATTAGAGCCACCATTACCGCTATTATCGGGATTACAAGCCACAAACATTACGGCAGCTACCAAAGCCACCATCATCATTAAACCTCTAACAATCTTTTTCATCTTTATATCAAATATATATATTACTTAAATATGGCATTAAACATCGCTGCAAGTCGGTATCCAGCATCGCGGACAGCGGTCTCGGCAAGGTTACGATACTTATTGCGGAAGGCGTGAATATCTACGACATCACCCTCCTTAAACTCGTTCACGCAACGCGCACGCTTAGCAATATCGACGCCCCAATCGTAGACACTACCCGATGTAATAGCCTTAATCTCGTTCTTGTCGCAGTCGTCGAGCATCTCGGCGCAATCAACAAGGCCCCACGGATGAAGCTCCTCGAAGAATACGCCATCCCACACATCGTGATAGCGAACTGAACGACCACGCCACTTCACCTTATAGTAGCCAATGGTCTGATCTTCGGGGTAACGGATATGCTTCGGACAGTGCATATCGCCCAACCAATGGACTATCATCGCAATCTTGAGCATACGCAACGAGTCCTCCATATTGCGGTGATTTGCCTTCAGATCGGCAGCAAACTCATCGGCCAGATAGACACAGTTTTTGACAAACTTGTCGCCATCGCGCTGACCTCGCAGGATATTGTAGTTTTCATCCACCGAGAAGGTGTGGGGGAATGTCACCTTACGCTTTGCATTCGAAGGCTCGAAGCCCAAATCCATCAACATCTCAGGCTTGTAGTCGTCGGCATACGACGCATAGTAGCTAATCGATTTGCCATCAAGATATTTGTCGAGCATCCTCTTCGCCTTGGGCGAGAGGTGATTCTCGGCAATCTTCGCCACAGTAGCATGTGCCACGCGCGCCCAACCATAAGATGTACCGCAGGCGAAAAGCACTGCGGTACATACAAGAAGTAATCTCTTCATTTTTATGCCTTTTTAATCGCTATCTTGAGCGGAATATCGTTCACATCGCTATCTACGACAAACTCACCCTGAGGCTCGGTTGCGGTCTTGACACTTACAGCCAAGGTCTGACCTCCAATATAGGCGGCAAACGTCTCGACGGCTGCGTGTACTGCCTCGATATCCTCAATCTCAACCTCGATCTTGTCGGTAACCTCCAAGCCAGAATCCTTGCGGATATTCTGGATGCGGTTTACCAACTCACGAGCAACACCCTCCTTCTGCAACTCCTCGGTGAGAGTAATGTCGAGTGCTACGGTGAGCTTGCCCTCGCTGGTTACCAACCAACCCGGCATATCCTCCGACATAATCTCGAAGTCTGCAGGGGTTACGGTAATCTGCTCGGTGCCCATATCGAGCACAATCTCTGTCGAAGCCTCAATCTCGGCAATCTTCTCCTGTGAGAACTGTGCGGTCATAGCAGCAATCTGCTTCATATACTTGCCATAGCGTGGGCCCAAAGTCTTGAAGTTAGGTTTGATGCGCTTGGTGATAAGACCTGTAGTCTCGCGGATGAGATCCATCTCCTTGATATTAACCTCGTTGAGGATGAGCGACTTAACAGCCGACAAAAGCTCCTCGGTGGTATCGTCAAGCACAGGAATTAACACCTTGGCAAGTGGCTGACGCACCTTGATATTCACCTTACGGCGCAATGCGAGTACCATCGAAGATACCTGCTGTGCCATTGCCATCATATCCTCCAAACGAGCGTCGATAAGTGTCTCGTCGCACTTAGGGAATGATGCAAGGTGTACCGAATCCTCCGAGTGGCGCTCGCTCAATGCGTTCAAGTCGCAGAAGATGCGATCCGAGATGAACGGAGCGAATGGAGCAGCCAACTTAGCGACAGTTTCGAGGCAGGTGTAGAGAGTCTGATATGCCGAGAGCTTATCCTCGGTCATCTCGCCGCCCCAGAAACGCTTACGGTTGAGACGTACATACCAGTTCGAGAGGTTCTCGCCCACAAACTCCTGAATAGCACGAGCTGCAGGTGTTGGGTCGTAATCCTCGAGCGATGCTGTTACATCCTTAACCAAGGTGTTGAGCAACGAGATAATCCAGCGGTCAATCTCAGGACGACGCTCCATTGGTACCTCTGCCTCCTTGCCTGTGAAGCCGTCGATGTTGGCATAGAGAGCAAAGAAGGAGTAGGTGTTGTAGAGTGTTCCGAAGAACTTACGACGTACCTCGTCTACACCCTCAACGTCGAACTTGAGGTTCTCCCAAGGGTCGGAGTTCGAAATCATATACCAACGGGTAGCATCTGCTCCGTACTTGTTCAATACCTCGAACGGATCTACGGCATTGCCCAAACGCTTCGACATCTTGTTGCCATTCTTATCGAGCACAAGACCATTCGAGATGATATTCTTGAAGGCTACGCTATCGAACAACATTGTAGCGATGGCGTGCAAGGTGAAGAACCATCCGCGAGTCTGGTCGACACCCTCGGCAATAAAGTCGGCAGGGAAGAGTTTATCGAAACAGTCGGCATTCTCGAACGGATAGTGGCGCTGCGCATAAGGCATAGCACCCGAGTCGAACCAAACATCGATCAAGTCGCTCTCACGACGCATAGGCTCGCCCTTCGACGATACGAGGATGATGCTGTCAACATACGGCTTATGGAGGTCGATGCAATCGGTTGAGTAGTTCTCTGCCGACATATCGCCCACCTTGAACGATGCGTATGGATTCTCGGTCATAAAGCCTGCCTTGATAGACTTCTCAATCTCGCCCATCAACTCCTCAACCGAGCCGATACACTTCATCTCCGAGTAGTCCTCGGTAGCCCAAATTGGGAGCGGAGTACAAGTCGGATCGTAGCCATGTCGTTCTGTGAGCCA
>JAZLDJ010000076.1:0-14428 GCA_045614685.1 Alistipes sp.
ATTTGCCATAACTATATTGTAATTTTTAATTTTGCATTCTTAATTTTGCATTTATTTAAGCGCAGCGAGAATAAGCTCCTTTGCCTTCTCGATAGCCTCGGTCAAGCCCTCAGGATTCTTACCACCTGCGGTAGCAAAGAACTTCTGACCGCCACCACCGCCCTGGATAGCCTTGGCAGCCTCGCGAACAACAGCACCTGCATCTACGCCCTTAGCAACAATATCGTCGCCGAGCATAATGGTCAAGGTTGCCTTACCTGCTGCTGCCGAGCCGATAACCATAACGAGGTTCGACTTGCGAGCGCGCAAATTGTAAGCCAAGTTCTTAACGAAGTCTGCCGAGTGGTTCATCTGGCGAGCAACTACAAAGTAACCATTCTCCTCCGATGTATTCTCAACAATCTTCTCGGTAATGGCGTTGAGCTGCTCCTTCTGCATAGCCTCAACCTCCTTCGCGAGCGACTCGTTGTTCTCTACCAAACGCTTGATTGCAGGAACGAGCTGCGAGTTGCCGAGCATCTCACCAAGCTGTGCAAGCAAATCCTGAGCAGCGTAGATTGTAGCCTCAGCCTTTGAGCCTGTTACCGCCTCGATACGACGAACGCCAGCCGAGATAGCCGACTCCGAAACAATCTTGAACATACCGATATTACCTGTAGCCGAAGTGTGGGTACCACCGCACAACTCTACCGACTCGCCAAAGCGTACCATACGCACCTTGTCGCCATACTTCTCGCCGAAGAGCATCATTGCGCCTGCTGCCTGTGCCTCCTCCTGAGTAGCCTCGCGATTCTCGTCGAGTGGAGAGTTCAAGCGAATCTTCTCGTTCACCTCACGCTCTACAGCACGAATCTCCTCGTCGGTCATCTTCTGGAAGTGCGAGAAGTCGAAGCGGAGTGTATCTGGCGATACCATCGAGCCCTTCTGCTCTACGTGCGAGCCCAACACCTTACGCAATGCAGCGTGGAGAAGGTGGGTTGCGGTATGGTTGTTTGCCGAGCACTGACGCTTTGCTGGGTTTACCACAGCGTGGAACTCTGCCTCCAAGTTCTCTGGCAACTGATTTGCGATGTGGATAATGAGGCCATTCTCCTTCTCGGTAGCAACAATCTCAATCTTCTCGTTTGCCGACTCGATGTAGCCAGTATCTCCTACCTGACCACCCGAGTTGCCGTAGAATGGAGTCTTGTCGAATACCATCTGGTACGAAACCTTATTCTTGGTCTGTACCTTACGAACGCGAGCGATGCGAACGTCAGCCTCGAGGTTGTCGTAACCGATGAACTCCTCGTTCTTTGCATCGGCGATAATCTCCTGCCAGTCGTCGATATCCTGAGCTGCAGCGTTACGCGAACGCTCCTTCTGAGCCTGCAACTCCTTCTCGAACTCTGCCAAGTCTACCTCTACACCCTGCTCCTTAGCAATGAGCTCGGTCAAGTCGATTGGGAATCCGTAAGTATCGTAGAGCAAGAATGCGTTCTTACCCGAAATCTTGCCGTTGCACTCCTTGATAACACCCTCCAAGAGGTTAATACCTGTAGCCAAGGTGCGGAGGAACGATGCCTCCTCCTCCTCGATAACGCGCTCAACGAGCGACTGCTGAGCCTTCAACTCTGGATACTGCTCGCCCATCTGTGCAACCAAGGTTGGCACCAAGCGGCAGATGAATGGCTCGTTGAAGCCGAGGTAGGTGTATCCGTAACGCACCGCACGGCGCAAGATACGACGGATTACATAACCAGCCTTAACGTTCGATGGAAGCTGACCATCGGCAATCGAGAATGCGATAGCACGCAAGTGGTCGGCAATAACGCGCATTGCTACGTTCACAGCCTCCTCCTTGCCATAGGCCTTACCCGACATCTCGGACAACACCTTAATAGTCGATTGGAATACGTCGGTATCGTAGTTAGACTTAACACCCTGCATAATCATACACAAACGCTCGAAGCCCATACCTGTATCTACGTGCTTTGCAGGCAACGACTCCAACGAGCCATTAGCCTTGCGGTTGAACTGCATAAATACAAGGTTCCAAATCTCGATAACCTGCGGGTGACCCATATTCACCATCTCGCGACCTGGCTTCTCTGCAATCTCAGCCTCGTCGCGAAGGTCGAAGTGAATCTCGCTACAAGGACCACAAGGGCCTGTCTCGCCCATCTCCCAGAAGTTGTCGTGCTTATTACCGCGGATGATGTGATCCTCCGGCAAGCGCTCCTTCCAGATGTCGTAAGCCTCCTGGTCGAATGGTACACCATCCTCCTCCGAGCCCTCGAACACGGTAGCGTACATACGCTCCTTTGGCAACTTGTAGACCTCGGTCAAGAGTTCCCAAGCCCAAGCAATAGCCTCCTTCTTGAAGTAGTCGCCGAACGACCAGTTTCCGAGCATCTCGAACATTGTGTGGTGATAGGTATCGTGACCTACCTCCTCCAAGTCGTTGTGCTTACCCGACACGCGGAGACACTTCTGCGAATCGGCTGCACGAGGCGACTTGCGCTCGGCATTACCAAGGAAGATATCCTTAAATTGGTTCATACCCGCATTTGTAAACATCAAAGTTGGGTCATTCTTTACTACCATAGGTGCCGATGGCACGATAAGGTGTTGTTTCTCTGCAAAGAAGTCGAGAAACGCTTGGCGTATTTGCTTAGAATCCATTTGTGTATAATATTTTTAATTTCAATGCGTTATAGTTAATGATTTGCGCGCATTACGTACGCGCACGCGCCAAATCGGTTGCAAAAGTACAAAATTATTGCTAATTTTGCACCACAAAACGAAAGTTTTTTCGCATTGAAAGAGGAGATTCGCAATACAAACCAGACCACGCAGAGTGCAAAGCGACACAACCGATACAATATCTTGCGACAGATATTGGTTGGTTTTATCGTTATCTCCATCGTAAATATGGCGATATCGTACCTCTTTTTCACCCCAAAAATGTACCACATAGCCGACGAGAATCGCGAGTTGGTACTCAAGTACGAAATATTGCAGAGCCGCATAAACTCCATGCAGGGTAAAATAGCCGAGATTCGTCACCGCGACCACCACGTCTATCGCCGACTTTTCTCGAGCGACACACTCGACATCGAGGGCGTCTACACACCCTATCCGTCATCGAAATATGAGCATCTTGAGGATGACGAATATGCCGATTTAATGACCGACACGTGGCTTGCACTCGACGCTGCAACGCGACAGGTATATGCCACATCGCTCTCGCTCGACGAGGTGCAAAACTTGGCCAAAGACAAAGAACATATGTCGATGGCTATCCCTGCCGTATGGCCCATCGACCGCACCAAGTTGAAGGCATTCTACGCCTTTGGAGTGCGCAAAGTTCACCCCATTCTCAAGCGACGCGCAATGCACAAGGGAGTGGATTTGTCCGCCAATTACGGAGTGCCCGTATATGCTACGGGTGAGGGCGTAGTCGAGGTTGTAGACAACGGAGAGCCACGCCGTGGATATGGACGACAAATAGTTATAGATCACAAGTTTGGCTACAAGACTCGTTACGCTCACTTGCAGAAGATGTTCGTGAACAAGGGCGATAAAGTCTATCGCGGACAACTCATCGGCGAGGTGGGCTCGACTGGCGGCTCGACTGGTCCACACCTCCATTACGAGGTAATCTATCTGGGTCGTAACGTAGACCCTGTGAACTACTTCAACCGCAACGTGACTAACGATGAATATCGTCAGCTCACGGAGAATATGAAACGCAACACCACCCTCGAGACCGACGAGGGGGCGTCCAACGAGGAGAATTAAGTATGGCAACGCAGAATAGAAAAAAACAGAGGCGAAAGGGGCGCTTGACGCTACGCATATTGGCGTGGTTTGGTGCTACCGTGCTATACTACATCATATTCTCGCTACTCTTCGACACCCCTGTAGAGTATGAGTTACGCCACTCCACCGACCGTCTTCAGCAAGAGTACGAGGTGCTGCTCAAGCAGTATGACTCTCTTTCGCGCGTGGTGGACAATGTGATGGAGCGCGACCGCAACGTTTTCGCGATGATGTTCGACTCCGAGCCATACAACTTCGACTCGGAATACAACAACAAGCGCATCGAGCTGCACGAGTCGTTGCTTGAAAAAAGCAATGGCGATATGCTGGAGATATTGAGCAACTCGCTCAATAAATTGGAGCGCAAGATGGACGAGCTCAACGAGAGCTACGCAACGCTCGACGAAGGAGTGCAACAACTTGGTTCTAAGCGCAATAACATACCGTCCATTCAGCCCGTGACCAACCACGAACTCACTCTTCTCACGGCAGCATACGGAACGATTATGCACCCTTTCTATCGCACGCTACACTCGCACCAGGGCGTAGATTATGTGATACCCGAGGGTACTCGAATATTCGCCACTGCCGATGGCGTTGTAAAGGAGATTAAGGGCATGGGATCCACCTCGGGAATTACCATTGTGGTGGACCACGGCAACGGCTATACCACCTCGTACAGCCACCTTCATAGCGTGAAGGCCGAACGCGGTCAGCGCGTACAACGAGGTGACATCATAGCCCTATCGGGCAACACGGGACTTTCGCTCGCCCCACACCTCCACTACGAGGTGCGTTACAATGGCATGCGAGTGGACCCAATTCACTACTTCTTTATGGAACTTACACCCGATGAGTATCAGCGCATTATACGCATCGCGCAGTCGGGTATGCAGTCATTCGATTAACGACCTTTCTACAATGCAGATAAAACTTATAATTCTCGATTTCGATGGCACTCTCGCATCGACCGAAGAGGCCAATATGGAGGCTTATGTTGCGGCACTTGCCGAGGAGGGTATCGCGCTCGATAGGGAGGCCTATCGTACTCGTTACTTCGGTATGCGATGCCCCGAATTTTTGCAGGAGATTGGCATTACTGACCCTGCCGATATGGAGCGTATTCGCATCCGCAAGATAGAACTCTACCCTACATTCTTTAATACGGTGCGACTGAACGAGCCATTGTGGAACTTTGCTCAGGATTTCCGCGCACAAGGCGGTAAGGTATGGATTGTTTCGACTGGCCAAAAGGATAACATCGCCAACGCTATGCACTACCTCGGCATCGATGAAGATGTAGACGGATTGCTCACATCGGTGGATGTTGCCGAGCCGAAACCATCGCCCGAAGCCTTCCTAAAGGCTATGGAGATTGAGGGCGTAACACCAGCCGAGACCCTCATCTTCGAGGATTCGCCCGTGGGCATCGCCGCCGCAAAGGCAAGTGGAGCCGCCTACTTCAAGGTGGTATTGTAAAAGAAAAGATGGAGTCGAAATTCGACTCCATCTTGCTTATTCTGCCTTTGGCAAGATTTGTACATTCACGGCCTGCACTCCCTTGTCGCCCTCGCCAATCTCGTAGCTGACAATCTGGCCCTCGGTCAAGGCTTTGAAGCCCTCCTTAACAATACCGGTGTAATGTACGAATACTTCCTTGCCATCCTCGGCAACAATAAATCCGTATCCCTTCTTAGGATCGAACCACTTTACTTTTCCCTCCATAGTTATTAAAAATAGGTTAGTTTGTTTGATAACACAAATATAATAAAAGTTTTGTATTGTTGTTCTCGAAATTGGCAATTATTTTCTTTTTTTCTATATTTGCACAACCAAAACAATTCATTATGAAGAGAATATTCATTGTAGCCATAGCAATCATCGGTTTTGCCTTTGCTGCAAATGCCGAGACTATGCGCGAGGCTATAGCCAAAAATCCAAATCTTGCCGCAGGCATCTATGTAGCCTATTCGGTGACCGAGCAGCCATATGTAGCTCCACCAAAGGGCTACAAGCCCTTCTACATCTCGCACTATGGCCGTCACGGTTCGCGCTACCACACCGCACAAGATAAGTACGACTTGCCTGCCGATATGCTCGAGAAGGCGCACCGCGATGGCAAGCTCACTCCGCTTGGCGTGAGCCTAATGCACCGCGTACGCACCTTGGCCAACGACGCACATATGCGTGCTGGAGACCTCTCGCAGCGCGGCGAGCGTGAGCACCGCGGCATTGCCGAGCGTATGGCAAAGCTCTACCCGCAGGTATTCTCAGGCAAGAATGGCAACCACATCACCTGCTTGGCTTCGCCATATGTGCGTAGCGTATTGAGCATGAACGCCTTCACCGAGCGACTCAAGGAGGAGTATCCAAAGCTCGAGATTACTCGCTACGCAAGTCTTCACGATTTGCACCTCACACGTCCCGAGACATATATGGACACCTTCTACAAGAAGGCGCGACAGATATCCAAGGAGTACCAGACCGCTCACACCAACGACAAGGCATTTATCGAGCGTCTCTTCAACGACTTCAACTACGCCACAAAGCTCATCTGCGAGGCCTACAAGAGCAGCAGCACAACAGGTTTTATGGGCAATATGCACGACTTGGCTATGATTGTGCAGAACTTCGACAATCTGCCCGAGTTGCACGACATCTTCACCGAGGAGGAGCGCTACCAGATGTGGCACCTCTTCAATGTCCGCCGCTATATGACCTATGGTCCTTCGGCCGACTATGGCGATGTGCGCAACCAGGATGCCAAGGCTCTGCTTCGCGATATCGTGGTGCGTGCCGAGGAGGTTATCACTGGTAAGACCACCAACGAGGTGGCAAGCCTGCGATTTGGTCACGATTCGGCCATCATTCCACTGCTTGCAATACTCCACGCCGAGGGTTGCGATGGCCGTGTATCGTTTGCCGATATTGAGCGTCTGCCAGAGGTTTGGTGCGACAGCCGCATCACCTGCATGGCCGTAAACTTGCAATTCATCTTCTACCGCAACAAGCAGGGCGATGTATTGGTGAGAATGCTCCACAACGAGCGCGACCTCCGCATACCTGTCAAGAGCGACAACTATCCGTTCTATAAGTGGGAGGATTTCCGCCGCTACTGCCTCGCACAGAGCGAGCCCGAGGCGAGATAATCGCGCCCAATATTATTAGGCGAAATGTTGCATAGGAATATTTTTTGTTGTAAATTTGCCTATGCAAACAAGGGGGATTAGCTCAGTTGGCTAGAGCGCTTGCATGGCATGCAAGAGGTCACGAGTTCGAGCCTCGTATTCTCCACAACAAAAGGCAACCACGCGGGTTGCCTTTTGTTGTATACTTGTCACTCGAAGAGTCTATTTCGCAAGATAGGCCTCGACCTTTTGTAGTGGATAGGAGATTGGCTACTACGCTCCCGATGGTCGCTCCGCTTAACGCCTTTCCTCTCTGCTCGCCGCAGGGGCCTTAACAAAACACTACGCAAGCAGTTGATAAATCAACACTTTTGTTTTCAGTACTACGCCCAACAAATATATTTGCCGTGCATAGTCCTAAAAACAAAAAAGATGTCTTTCGACATCTTCTTGCTTCGTTTTTTGTAGTGGATAGGGGATTCGAACCCCTATGTCCTGCGTGAGAGGCAGGTATCCTAGCCCTTAGATGAATCCACCATTGCTGATTGCGAGTGCAAAGGTAGGTAAAATTTTTATACTTCCAAATTTTTTCACAAAAAAAATACAAAAAAAGTGCAATTTTCTTCTTTTTTGCCACTGTTCAACTAAAAATAGCCCCGATTGGGGCTATTTTTAGTATTTTGCTACAGGCAACTTTTTGTTAGTTCCCCTTCACATAATTTACAAAAAATGGATCTTTGTAAGCCTTGAGCGACTCGTGGCTAATGCCCTCGAAGGTATGGAATGTCACCATCTCGCTCCAACGAGCATCGCTATTCACTACCTTCTGGAAATTCTCGAAACGCACATAGCGGTTGCAACCCTGTGCCATAGCCGAAGCGGTCATATCGAGATTCTCTTCGTTGGTATCGTTCGAGCCACAAGCGTGCATGCAACGACGCGAACGCAAGTTCTCCATAATCTGCTCCTCGCTGATGTTGCGGCTATAGCGTGGGCGATTATCCAAGCCATAGTGCCAAGTGTCGTTCGGATTAGGCAAGAGGTATGTCGATGGAGCCATAGCAACATAGCGCATCTCGATACCCTCGCGCACCTCGCCCTTGCCTACAGCAACGTAGCGACCAACAAACTGACCACCTGCCGAGAAACCTACCAAGGCGATACGCTTGAGGTTAGGGAAGAGGGTCTTGTCCGAGAGTTTAGCAAGGAAGATGTCGATGATATCGTACGAGCTCAACTCGGTATCATTAGCATCACCACCACCGCGCCAGTCGTCGTCAGGCACACCCGGCTTGGTGAGGTCCAAAGGCCACGACTCGTTCCAGATGGCACGGCCATCCATCTCCACCTCGAACATCTTCATAATCTCGGTACGTGGGAACATTGGCGCCAACACATAGGCCTCGCCAACCGACTCCTGAATGACGCTCTGAGCCTCCAAAATCTGCACGCCACCGTGCCAACCGTGAACCATAATAACGGCGAGCTCGCCATCGTAGCCCTCGGTGATTGGTGTTGGAGCCGAGTAGTTGACTGCTGGCTCGATGCCATCCAAACGGAAAATCTGATTTTCAGGCTTCTCGGCCACCTTTGTCGAGCAACTTGCAAACACCGCTGCAAGTGCAAGAATCAGTAAAGTTCTTAAATTTTTCATAGTTATTTCTTTTGAGTTAGATTGTTTCGCACAATGCAAATATAGTAAAAAAAGATAACAAAATAATAAAAATGGGGCAGCAATTATCTGCTACCCCACTCTACCTATATATATTATAGGTTACTCGGCTGTTGCGAGTGGTGATGCCTGAGTATAGACGCGCGCTGCAAGCTCCTTATCGAGCTGATACATTCCATACTTATCGTTCTCGACAGCCTCCGATGCAAAGATCATATCACGTGCGGTGCTCTCCTCCTCGATCTGCTCGTCGATGAACCATACAAGCATGTTCGACGAAGCAAAATCGCGGTCCTCATGTGCAATTGCCGCAAGGTTGTTGATAAGACCTGTAACAACCTTCTCGTGACGAAGCGTCTCGCGGAACATCTCCTGCACCGACTCCCATTCGGTACGGACCTCAGAGATAGGCTTCAACACCACCTTTGCATCGCGCGAATTGAGGTAGTTCATCAAGATGTGTGCGTGATCCTGCTCCTCCTGCCACTGAACGTAGAACCAATTTGCTACGCCCTTATAGCCCTTAGCCTCGGCATCCATCGACATCGAGAGGTAGAGATATGCCGACCACAACTCGGCGTTGATTTGCTCATTAATTGCTGTGTGTAATCTGTTGCTTAACATAGTAGTATTTCTTTTTTAAGGTTTTTATTCTGTTTCTTAGTGCAAAGATAATACAAAACACGATGCTTGTCAAATCGGAAATTTTGATGCCACTATAAGCCAAGCCTATAGTGCTCAGTATAGCCCCATACAGAACAAAAACTGCACCCCTCGCAATCGAGGAGCGCAGTAGTTATACACGTAATGCGTTTAGATTATTAGCAGAGTTAACAAATATTTAGTTAGAAACCAGATAATTAGCAAATAAATATGAAATATTTCACTCGCCAAGATTACCCAACAACAACCTTCAATGCCGCAGGAATAATCGAAATATCGAGAACGTTCGAGGTCACAAACCAATCGCCATCGGCGTGAGCAGGGCCCTCCGCATTGCGAATGATGCGAATCTTCTTGCCCTTGTAGCACTCTACCCTACGGCTCTTATGCACCGTACCCGCCATCAGTCGGCAGGCCTGTACCGGAAGTTCCAAAAAACCAAATTTATCCACGACAGAGACATCCAAAAGGCCATCGAAGCAATCGGCTAACGGCGTGATTTTGGCGCCATTACCCCACTGATTAGAGTTTCCCACAGTGATAAAGACGGCATCGGTCTGAACAGTCACACCATCGACCTCGACAGTATAGTGCTCGGGAGCATAATTCACCCACGTCTTAAGGCCCAACTTCACATAGTTGGCAAGACCTCGCTTGCCACATTTGGCGAACTTCTCGCTCACCACCGCATCGAAGCCAACGCCACATACCGAAAAGAACAATCGGCCATTAACCTCCGCAGCATCCATCTTTCGACAATCACCCTTTTCGAGGATTGCAAGGGCCTTATCCACATTATGCGGAATACCCAAATGGCGCGCCAAGCCGTCGCCACTTCCGCAAGGAATTATACCGAGAGCCTTCTCCGAGCCAACCAAGCCTCGAGCCACCTCGTTGACTGTTCCGTCGCCACCCACGGCAACCACAATATCATCGGTAGCCTCGCGTGCAAGTATCTCAGCATGACCAGCATACTCTGTGAATGCCACCTTGCAGCCCCTAGACTGCAACGTCTTGACAAGTTTAGCCTTCTTGCCCTTGCCTGATATAGGATTGATAATGAATAACATTACTCGAAAATATTTTTTGATTCGTCGTAGAACGAAGTTTTCATACCCAAGAACTTAAGCACGCTATGATAGACGTGATGATGTCCCGCCAAGCCGACATTCTTAACCTTCACACCAGAGTTGTTGGAGGTCCACACAATAAATGGAATATCGAGCTGCTCATCGGGCGCCATACTCAACGGCACGCCGTGCATATAGAGTCCTCCCTCACCAAGTGACTCACCGTGGTCGGAGATAAAAATCACGCACGAGCGTCTATCCGGAAACTCCCTCTTCAGCATCTCTATCACCGAATGCACAAGATAGTCGGTATAGACAACAGTATTGTCGTAGGCATTTATCAGCTCCGAATATTTGGCGTTCGACATCTCCACCGTGCGACACTCGGGCTGAAAACGCTTAAATGTCTCGGGGCTATTGCTATAATACTCGGGACCATGACTCGTGTAGGTGTGGATACCTACAAATATCTTGGTGCTATCGCTCTCCATAATCTGCTCCTTGAGACCATGGAAAAGAATGCCGTCGTAGCTAGCATTAGCCTCAGGATATATCTCTTTAAGTTCCTCCTTCGTATACTGCTTCTTGATATGCAAAGGCGGTGTACCCCAGTTGCTTCTTCGCCAAATGACATCCACGCCATTGCGCGAAAGGTAGTTAGGCAGAATCTCGTACAAGTCATCGCCGCTCGGCTTATGCTGCAAGAGAGCCTTAACCGCATCTAGTGTATTTGTATGCGAAGCTCGCGCCTTGATAGCCACCACGCTATCGGCCCTCATCAGAGGGTTTGTATCGCGGTTGTAGCCATAGAGCGAGAAGTTTCGGCTTCGGGCCGACTCGCCAATGATAAGCACGCAGATATCCTTGCTATCCGAGACGATTTCGGCATCGGGGAGAATAATCTCCTTCTGATTCATTCGCTTCCAATGCTCGTAGTAACGAACAGAGTTGATGACATACGACCACGGCATAATCTTGCTACCTACGATAGGCGCATGGCGATCAATCCAGAATGCGCTCTTGTAGTTGCTGACAAGCACTCCAACCGCTACGACAATAGCCACAACGCAATGAATCAGGAATCGCCATACCGAGCCATAATTAATCTTTTTGCGGAGAAGTAGCCAGCTAGGCAGAACGCCCAAGAACAACGCATACCACACCATTCCCCACGACAAGAAACTCGACGCCTCCGACACCTGCGTATTGAAGACATTGCCCATCATACTCATATCGATAAGGGCATTGTAAGTGTTTATGAAGTAGAGACATACAGCATTGCCCACGATGGTAAGCGCAACAATCCAACGACCTACTATACGGCCCAAATAGAGGAGCAGATAGTAGACAAAATAGTTCAGCACAAACATCACGATTGCCAAACTACACATCAGCCATGTACCGCTGAAGTCGTCACTCACATTTGCAACAACATAACTAAATAACGAGCCGTGAAAGGCTACCAACGTATACGCACTCAGCAGCGCACACACATAGGCCACACTCCTCTCGTGATTGAAGAAGTTTCTGCATCCCTCTACATATGGGCGCAACTGCACCTTCATCCTCTCGATTTTATCTTTCAACTCCTGCTTTGTCATCTCTCTTAATTATGTACTTGTAGAACAAATATCCATCTGCCACGCATATCATCAGCAGCAGAAGGTTGAATATGATGGTCAAAAATATGTTCACCTGTGGCCTTGCCTCGTTAAACGGACTCGAAGCCACCGACGAGTCGTATCGCGCAAACGGGTTGGTGTAGATAACCTCACCGTCGGAGAAGTAGGCCGTAACTCTTGCGTACGGGTCGGAGCTATGCATAGCATAGGCTACGCTATCGCAACCGCTGTGGGTTGCAAGCACTCTACGATGCTCGCCCGTAACCTCGACAAGTGTAGCAGGCTCGGAAAAACGCACATACAAAACGCTATCCTTCAAGCCGATATCCTCGATACGAGGCAACGATGAGTTTCCCTCGCGCTTGGCAGCCCAATCGCCATTGCCATAGTCGGGGATACGCATTGCGTAGAAACATCCCTTGTTGAGCGTTGCAAGAATATCTCCATACTTTGCAGACGGAGTACACAAAAAGGTGCATCGCATCGCGATTTTGTTCGAACGGTCGGGAAAGTGAAGATCATCGTTTGCCACGCCAAAGCAGTAGCGACCCGCGCTCAAGGCCGAATCCCAATATTCGTTCGTAGTAGATTTGCCACTATCCAACTCGATAAGTCTATAGCCCGATAGTTTCTGCAACTGACTCTCCGAGAGCGTTGGAGTACGCAACGGATGGTTGAGCTGAACGATGTCAGCATCCTTCGATAGCAGCTCTATCTGGAACTGCTTCTGCGAGGCGAGAAGCGGCAAAAGATGGTCGAAACCCAAAACCTCCTTCGCGCCAAAGGCGAGTTTGTGAAACTTGAACAGATTGTAGCCGTGCTCGTAGAGATTCACCTGAAGTTCCGCATCTGTAGGATGGGAGGTCAAGCGATTATGATTCGAGAACGTGACTATATCGTAGCCCAAATTCTCGTACGCCTCAAGCACCTTATCGGGCCAATACTCGCACTCATTCATCAACCCATCAACTCGGGTATGAGTGTGGAAATTGGCACGTTTCCAACCCTTCAGCGTATCGAAATCGGCATATGGATTATAGATATCGGGACCCGCAAAACGAGTCGGCTCCACAAAGTCGTAGATAGGCGAAACGCTCATTGCGACCACCAATGCAACGGCCACAAAGACGATAGCCAGCACCATCTTCCACAAGATGCGTGGCGCTCGTCGAAGAGCCCTCGCTAGAGCTCGTTTCTTTGAGATTTTCTCCTTAACACTATCATCCATAGCGCAATGCTCGGCTCACTAAATTAGAACTTCTTAAAGTTCTGCCACGAAGTGTTTGTCTCGGCAGCAGTCTCGATTGCCTCGGGCAGATTACAGAAGTAATCGAAGCCGGTCCACGCCTCAATCTGATCGACCGAAACGGTGTAGTTGTCGTAGGTGTCGGTGTAGGTTCTATGGTCGAACCAAAAGCCTATGGTCGAGGCCGAAGTCACCGCACCCGAATCGTTGGTAACAACCTTCAACACAACCTTGTAGAAATAGTTCGGAATAGGCACCTTGCGAGCATCATCCTTTGCCGTGGTGTAGCCAACATTGGCCTGCTCGCCTATCTTCGAGAAGGCTACGCCCGTAACAATATAGAGTTTTTCGTTTGCAGCCTCGTCCTGCAGGGCATCCTCGAGTCGTTGCCAAATACCGCCATTGAACTTATTCTGAATCTGCGGCACCGAGTTGGTAACGTAGAAGGTCTGCTGTTGCATCTCGAGATTTCCATTTCGCGATGCGTTAGGGATAAGATGGCCTCGCGCATAGCTATCGTTGTAGCTGTGCGAGCACAAATTTATCTGGTACTTGGTATCTATCAGCGGATTATACGACCAACGGCTCGGACGCTTCATTGTTCCCATATGGCGAGCCTCGAGCGGATAGGCTACCCACATTACCGTAGGTGCCGAAAAGTCGTAGTAGAAGGTATAGTTGCGCTCGTCACCGCTCTTCACGGTTATCTCCTTGGCCTCGGCAAAGGCGTTATCGGTACGAAGGGCTGGCATCTCGAGCCATCCACCCATCTCGCCCTCGCGAGCATCCGACACGGCAACCTCAGGCTCGGGAGCCTCCTCCGCTGCGGTTTCAACAACAACCGCTGGCGTAGCCACATCTTCGTTTGCAGTTTTGACTGGAGCCTCGGCAGGAGTCTCCACAACCACCTTCTCTTCTACTTCAAGCAGTTCCTCTGCATCTGCGCCATCAGGCACCTCAACCTGCTCTGTAGCCTCGGTCTTTGCGGGTGCTTCCTCCTCGCTCGAGCAGTAGAGCAAACCTGCAACGCAAGCCACTATTGCAACTACAACGATGACTATTATCCATTTACGTTTCATAGCAAATTGTTTTTCGATAGTTATACTCATACAAAGATACGAAATATATTTATAAATAGGGCAGACATTTGCGCAGATATTGCAAAAATTTGTTATATTTGTAATCTCAAAACAAAAAATTATGGACTCTTTACGCGAATTATA
>JAZLDJ010000077.1:0-14304 GCA_045614685.1 Alistipes sp.
ACCTGCAAGTTATTACCAATACCGGTCATTGGACCACCCTGCGGAATGATGTAGCGGAAGTGGTCGAGCAAATCGAAAATCTCCTGCTCCGAGAGCGCCTCACCGTACTTATCCTCGATGCGGGCAAGTTCCTTTGCCAGACGATAGTGCATCTGCTCGGGCGAAGACTCGTAGATATTACCTGCCGAGTCCTTCAATGCGTACTTGCTAACCCACACAGTAGCAGCAAGCTCGTCGCCTCCGAAGTACTCCTTCGAAGCAGCTACAGCATCGTTATACTGGACTTTTTTAAGAGTCGAGTTGTTCTTCATTATTATATATATGTATTAAGTTATTGTTCCCTATTGGGCGGAAATACCCTCCTTTGAGGGGAGGGTTTATCCGTGATTTAGCGATACAAAGATAGGGCCTTTTTGCCGATTCGCAACAACAAATTTTGCTATGTTATTGACAGGTTATTAACAATATTTTTCGACCCTCATTGTAGGTGCGTAGGAGGCGGTTTTTTGAGTTAGGAGTGAGGAGTGAGAAGTTAGGAGTGAGGAGAGAGGAGAGAGTAATTGAAAATTAGTTTTCTCTAATAACCCTTAACAACAACTACTACTCTGAAAGGTTGCTTTTAAGTCTTTCAAGTCCGGCTCGCTCCATTGGAGTCGATGCGAATCTCTCTGAGAACTCCTCGTCGGTGAGCGAAAGCCAGTGGTCGGTGCACATCGCCGCAGGGTCAAATCGCGGTTTAAATCGCGGATTGGAGAAATGAGGCGCTTTGCGGTTGTAAGGGCAGACCGTTTGGCACTCGTCACAGCCGAAAATCCATCCGTAAAGATTGCATCTCTCGCCCTCGCCACGGCGTTCGATGGTGGCGCACGAGATACATCGTGTGGTGTCTATATGTCGCTCGCGAATTGCGCCATTGGGGCACGCCTCGACACAACGGCGACACGCACCACACCCTACCCCTTCGAGGGGTTTATCGTAGTCGTCGCACTTAGCAGTCATAACAATCTCGCCAAGCAGAACAAATGTTCCGTGGTCGGACGTAACAAGCAAGGATTGTCGGCCAATCCATCCCAAGCCAGCCTCTACGGCATAGCGCTTCTCGAAGATTGGCGCCGAATCGACAAAGCAACGAGCCGAGAAATCGGCATCGAGAGCCTTCATACGACGGCACATCTCGAAAAGCATCTCCTTGATTGTAAGGTGGTAATCGACATTGCAAGCATAGGATGCGACCTTAGCCTTGTGATTGGATGAATATCCCTCGCTTATCGAATTTTTATACGACACGGCACACACCACAACACTTTGTGCACCCTCGACAAGATAGGTTGCATCGGCACGTCGGTCTATGTTTTTTTTCAGGTACTCCAACGACCCTCCAAAGCCCTGCTCGAGCCATTCTTCAAGGAATGCTCTATCTTGCTCTAGTTCACGACATTGCGCAACGCCACAGAGGTCAAAACCAACCTCTTGTGCAATACGCTTTATATCGTGCAAATGGAACATTCCTCAGCAAATTTCTCACAAATATAACCTATTTTTAAGAAAAATAGATATCTTTGCGCCAGATTGTGGATGTAAAATCGATAAATAGTTTGTCGGCCCACACTCTATTACTAGCTTTTTTATTTTTATGAAGTTGAATACACTTTACGAAATTCTGCACAACAGTGTCAAGAATTTTTCGGAGCGTATAGCCTTTTCTCTTTGGAGAGGCGCGAGCTACACCTACAAGCAGGTGGGCGAAAAGGTTGCCGAGGTACAAGAGTTGCTCCGCTCGGCTGGATTAAAGAAGGGCGATAAGGTCGTCTTGCTGAGTAGCAATATGCCGAACTGGGGCGTTTGCTACTTTGCTATTACTACGGGAGGCTATACAGTGGTGCCTGTCTTGCCCGATTTCACATCGGCAGACCTCGACCGCATCGTAGAGCACTCGGAGGCTAAGGCGATGTGCGTGTCGGATAAGCTCTTCACCAAGCTCTCGAAGGAGGTATCTTCGAAGATGAACATCATCATCCGCACCAAGAACCTCTCGGTACTCTCGCAGAACGTGAAGGAGGAGGGCGAGTTAACCATTCCTCAGCCTGAGGATTTGGCCGCTATCATCTACACTTCGGGGACTACATCACAGCCAAAGGGTGTGATGCTCACACACTACAACCTAGCGTCGCAGATGTGGCTCATCGACCCATTGTTCCTTGTGCGCGAGGACGATATCTTCCTCTCGGTGTTGCCTATGGCACACACCTACGAGTGTACGCTCGGACTCATTCTTGCATTCCACCACGGAGCTCAAGTGGTATATCTTGACAAGGCACCTACCGTGTCGGTATTGTTACCAGCGTTGAAGGAGGTGCGCCCTACCATTATGCTCACCGTACCACTCATCATCGAGAAGATTTTCAATGGCAAGGTAAAGAAGACCTTCACCAAGAACGGATTTATGCGCGCGCTCTATGGCGTGGGCTTCATCCGTCGCTATCTGCACCGCGTAGCTGGTAAGAAGCTCAGCAAGACCTTTGGTGGTCGCATCCGCTTCTTCGGCATCGGAGGCTCGAAGCTCGATGGCGAGGTGGAGCAGTTCCTCCTCGACTCGAAGTTTATCTACGATGTTGGCTACGGACTCACCGAGACTGCACCACTCATCGCAGGTATGGTCGATGGTATGTTGCGTCACGGCTCGACAGGCCCAATACTCAAGGGCATCGAGTATCGCCTCGAGAATGTAAACGAGGAGGGCATTGGCGAGTTGGTTGTGAAGAGCCCTTCGCAGATGCTTGGCTACTACAAAAACCCCGAGGCTACCGCAGCGGTATTCACCGAGGATGGTTTCTTCCGCACGGGCGACCTCTGCTCGTTCGACAAGGATGGCTGGCTCTACATCAAGGGCCGCTGCAAGAATATGATTCTCGGCCCAAGTGGCGAGAATATCTATCCAGAGGATATCGAGAATGTGCTCAACTCACACGTCTTCATCTCCGAGTCGTTGGTTACCGAGGAGGATGGCAAGCTTGTGGCGCTCGTACACTTCGACACTGAGGCTATCGAGGCTAAGTATGCCGAGTTGGTTGAGACTTGGCAGAAGAAGAAGCACGAGTTCCACCTCTTCAAGGAGGATCTTATGCGCGATATCAAGAACTATGTAAACGAGCGCGTAAACCGCTACTCTAAGGTATCGGAGGTAGTCGAGGAGGAGCAGGAGTTCGAGAAGACCGCTACAAAGAAGATTCGTCGTTTCCTCTACACCAGCAAGGGCAAGACCCAGGAGGGTGGCGCCGAGGCTACACAGGAGGAACCAAAGCAGGAGTAAGACTCTTTGGCGTCGGGCTTCGCCCTCTATGGGGATTATGACGCCATAAAAGCATAACAACTATCAAGCAACAAAATGGGCATCCTTTTCGGGATGCCCATTCTTTCTTTTTTAGTCTTGTTAGACGATCTCTTCTAGCCGAGGTAAGACTTAAGCAAATTGCATCGCGACGAGTGACGAAGACGACGAATAGCCTTCTCCTTAATCTGACGTACGCGCTCGCGTGTGAGGTCGAACTTCTCACCAATCTCCCCGAGGGTCATCTCCGAGCAACCAATGCCGAAGAAGTAGCGGATGATGTCGCGCTCACGCTCTGTGAGGGTCTCCAAAGCACGCTCCACCTCGGTAGCCCACGACTCGTTGATGAGGCCACGGTCGGCATTTGGCGAATCGGGGTTCAACAACACATCGAGCAACGAGTTATCCTCGCCATCGGCAAATGGTGCATCCACCGATATGTGACGACCTGCTACGCGCAAAGTGTCGGTAACCTTCTCGCGTGGGAGCTCAAGTTCGTTGGCCAACTCCTCAGGCGACGGGGTACGCTCGTGCTCCTGCTCGAAACGAGCAAAGGCCTTGTTAATCTTGTTGAGCGAACCTACCTGGTTGAGTGGAAGACGCACAATACGCGACTGCTCGGCCAAAGCCTGCAAAATCGACTGACGAATCCACCACACTGCATAGGAGATAAACTTAAATCCGCGAGTCTCGTCGAACTTCTCGGCAGCCTTAATCAAACCAAGGTTACCCTCGTTGATAAGGTCTGGAAGGCTCAAGCCCTGATTCTGATACTGTTTTGCCACCGAAACCACAAATCGAAGATTTGCCTTGGTAAGCTTCTCAAGGGCCTCCTGGTCGCCCTTACGGATTCGTTGTGCGAGTTCTACCTCCTCCTCAACGGTGATACGATCCTCCTTACCAATCTCCTGAAGATATTTATCGAGGGATGCACTCTCACGATTGGTAATCGACTTTGTAATTTTTAATTGACGCATATTGTTTCTTCTTAGCTTTTTGTGTTCTTCTTTTAGCGGTTCTTAGCGGCGGGCTTTCAGCCCTTTTTGGCGTCGCACCTGCGGTGCTCTATGGCGTCGGACTAGCGCCCTCTATGGGGTTTAGACAACTGTGGCGCGCCATAAAGCAGTCTTTTAAAGACTGCGTCGCCATAAAGGAGGCTATGTCTCCGCCGTTATAGAGCCAACTCTGTTGGCGACGCTATGTCGCCCTCGCCACCTCTACTCCACTATCACGTAGCTTGCCGAGCGACCATCAGGGTAAACTCCATCTATCGAGCGAATCTTGTCGGTCAAGCTGCTTAAATCGGCTACCGAGCGTACCGCTTTGTCGTTGATGTGGGTGATGATAAATCCCTCACGCACACGAGCTTTGGCGAGCAAACCGCCACCCTTAACCGACTGCACCTGTACTCCTCCCTTAATGTCGAGTTTCTTGGCTATTTTGCTGTCGATATCGCCGAAGCGACCGCCCAAAACCTCCACTACATCGACATCGTTTTTGCTGAGTAACTCTGCCTTACCTGCTTTATTACGAAGAACAACCTCAAAATGTTTCACTTTACCGTCTCTTTTTACAACAATCGCCACCTTATCGTTCGGACGATGCTTGCCAATCTGCTCGGTGAGCGTGGTTGGCGAGGTGATTTTCACGCCGTCAATATCGGTGATAACATCACCCTTGCGGAGTCCTGCATCCGAGGCCGAGCCACCCTCGAGAACGCCTGCTACATATACTCCTCCAACCTCCTTCACGCCAGTCTCCTTGCCGAATTGGTCGATGAAGTCTTGGTCGACATAACGATAGGTGATGCCAAGCAATGCACGCTGCACAATGCCATACTCGCGCAAGTCGTTAACTACCTTACGCACAATACTTTCAGGCACTGCAAACGAGTAGCCTGTATAGCTTCCGGTAGGAGACTTGATGACAGTGTTGATGCCCACCAACTTGCCATAGGCATTCACCAATGCGCCACCCGAGTTACCCGGATTTACCGCAGCATCGGTCTGAATGAACGACTCGATACGGAACTCGTTTGGAATGACATCCAACTGACGAGCCTTGGCACTCACAATACCTGCAGTGATGGTCGACTGAAGGTCGAAAGGCGAGCCTATAGCGAGCACCCACTCGCCGAGACGCAACGCGTCGGACGAGCCAAACTCTATGATTGGCAATCCCTGCTGCTCGACCTTGATAAGGGCGATGTCGGTTGCAGGGTCTTTGCCTATGACCTTAGCGTCGTAGACGTGGCCATCGTTAAGCTTCACGCGAAGCTTGGTGGCACCATCCACCACGTGGTTGTTGGTTACGATGTAACCATCTGTCGAGATTATCACACCCGAGCCTCCCGAACGTTGTTCGTGCTTGTAGGGACGACCCTGACCCTGCTGTGGCTGAGGGAAGCCAAAGAACTCGTAGAGGGGGTTATATGGCATCTGCTGCTGCATAACCTCCACCTCCTGTATAGCCTCGATATTCACCACGGCCTTAACCGCTACCTCGGCAGCATAGGTAAGGTCGGGATAGGTGGTAGACTTGTCGAGCGTTACAAACTGTGCCGGTGCCACGGGCATAGCATCCACCGCGGTGGTTGTAACGTACTCCACACTCTTCTCCGCCTCGGTATCGTTGGTAGCCACATAGGCCACAACTCCTGCGCCAAGCAGAGCCGAGACGAAACAACTTGTTGCTAATATTACGATATTCTTTTTCATAACTTTAATAGTATATTAATTTGTGTCTAGTTCGCATTCAAAACGAGCGACCACACAAATTTATTGTAAATAGCGCAAAAAATCAACTTTTTCACAAAACAAAAGCATCAATAAAGGCAACTTGTAGCCATCAAAAAATTTTAATTTTAATTAAAATGTCGTATCTTTGCGCGGATATGTATTAGCAATCACAAACTAAACACAAAATAACACCATGAGAGCAGTTCAATTTGGAGCAGGCAATATCGGCCGTGGTTTCATCGGCGCGGTATTGGAGCAGGCAGGTTACCACGTGGTATATGCCGACGTTAATCAGGCAGTTATCGACCTCATTAACGAGAAGAAGGAGTACACCGTACTCGTTAAGGATGTAGATTGCGTAGAGCAGCACATCACCAACATCTCGGCCGTAAACTCGTTGACCGAGGCCGTTGTCGAGGAGATTGCAAAGGCTGACATCGTAACCACCGCAGTAGGTGTAGTCATCCTTCCACGCATCGCACCAACCATCGCTAAGGCTATCGTAGCACGCTGCGAGGCTGGCTTGGAGCAGCCACTCAACATCATCGCCTGCGAGAATGCAGTTCGTGCATCGTCGCAACTCAAGGAGCACGTCCTCTCGCACCTCACCGAGGAGCAGCAGGCTTACTGCAACAAGTGGGTAGGTTTCCCTGATTGCTCGGTAGACCGCATTGTGCCACCAGTACGCACCGAGAACCCAATCGACGTAGTTGTAGAGGCGTTCTACGAGTGGAACGTAGAGGAGAAGTCGTTCGTAGGCGAGGTGCCTCACATCGCAGGTATGAACTTGGCTGATAACCTCATCGCCTACATCGAGCGCAAGCTCTTCACCCTCAACACAGGTCACGCCATCACCGCCTACATCGGTAAGTTGCGCGGCAAGGCTACTATCGACGAGAGCATCGCAGACGAGGAGATTTTCACTATTGTGAAGGCTGCAATGCAGGAGAGCGGTTTGGGCTTGGTGGCGAAGTATGGCTTCGACAAGGAGGCTCACTTCAAGTATATCGAGAAGATTATCGGTCGCTTCCGCAACCCATACCTCAAGGACGACGTTACCCGCGTAGGTCGCGAGCCACTGCGTAAGCTCTCGGCTTCGGACCGCCTTATCAAGCCTATGCTCACAGCACAGGAGGCAGGTGTTGCTACACCTAACCTCCTCTTGGGTATCGGTGCAGCATTGCACTACTCGAATGCCGAGGATGCACAGAGCACAGAGTTGCAGCAGAAGATTGCCGAGCTCGGCTTGGAGGGCGCAATCAAGGAGGTTACAGGCATCACCAACGATGCGCTTGTAGCAGAGATCGTAAAGGCTTATAACACAATCGCATAACAAATAAAACTATTATAAAAAAATGACACCTGAACAGCAGAAAAAATTTAAGTATTGGCAGTGGCGTACGCTCATCGGTACAATGGTGGGCTACATATTCTTCTACCTAATCCGCAAGAACTTCTCGTTCGCAATGCCGGGTCTTACCGCCGAATATGGCATCACCAAGGAGAGCCTCGGTATTATCCTCTCGTTGGGAGGCTTCCTCTACGGATTATCGAAGCTCCTCAATGGCATATTGGCCGACCGCGTAAATGGCCGTTGGCATATGGTTATCGGCTTGATTGGTAGCACCATCACCGCATTCGGTATCGGCTTCGGTACTATCATCATCACCAAGTTGACCGGTGTAGCTGAGGGCTCAACAGCCGACTTCGTGAGCAAGTTCGTGATACTTATCTCTGTCTTCTACATCATCAACCAGCTCTTCCAGGGCTGCGGATTCCCTCCGTGCAGCCGTCTTATCCCTCGCTGGGTACCTGCAGGTGAGTTGGCAACCAAGATGTCTATCTGGAACACTTCGCACTCGATTGGTGCAGGTTTGGCTTGCCTCTGCGGTATCTTCATTATGGGAAATATGGGTGTTGATATGTCGGGTAATCCCGAGGTTGTTTCAACCATTACAGCAAACCTCGGCGATAAGGCTACACCCGAGGCTGTAGAGTCGGCAGCACAGAACTATGGCGCGTGGAAGATGATGTTTATCATCCCAGGCATCATTGCCGCTATCGGCATCTTCTTCACTGCAGCCATCCTTCGCGACACCCCTAAGAGCGTAGGTTTGCCTGAGTTGACCGAGGGCAACGAGAAGAAGCAGGAGAGCACCGAGACTTCAGCCGAACTCTCGGCATTCATCCGCAAGCACGTATGGAAGAACCCTGTTATCTGGGCTTTGGCAGTTGCCGACTTCTTCGTCTACGTCATCCGCTTTGCCGTTCTCGACTGGGGTCCTACCTTCTTGCGCGAGCACTGCGGTATGACCCCTGAGTGGGCTGGTATTACCGTATTCGTATTCGAGATTTTCGGTGTTATCGGTATGCTTATCGCAGGATGGGCAAGCGACAAGTTGTTCAAGGGACGCTCGGCTCGTACCTGCCTTATCTGTATGATTGGTACCTTGGTTTCGGTCATCGCCTTTATCGCATTGCAGAAGGGTGGCGCAAGCCCTGTGGTATTGCTCTTTGTATTGGCTTTGGCTGGAGCATTCATCTACGGTCCGCAGGCTCTTATCGGCGTTATCTCGTCGAACCACGCTACACGTAAGGGCTCGGCTACCGCACTCGGCATCATCGGCTTCGTAAGCTATGTCAGCGTACTCGTATCGGGCTGGGGCTTCGGTAAGATTGCCGACTCGTCGTGGGGCTGGAACGGCGTATTCGTGGCAATGGTTGTTATGGCAATCATCGGCGCAGCAATCTTCGTTCCGATGTGGAAGATGAAGCGCGATGCCTACGGCGACGAGGAGTAACATACAACTAAGAGTTGAGAGTTTAGGGTAGGGATTTTTTCTCTACCCTATTTTTTGTCCTACGGATTGCCAGGTATCCTTTTCGATACCTACATAAAAGAATAGTATCCACCCTTGGTTTTCATAAAAATTTACTACCTTTGCATTAAGTAATATTTAGAAAGCTACCTAAACAAAACTTATTCGTAATGAAAACTTTATTCAAACTCTCTTTGGTGGCACTGCTCGGCTTAGCAGCTTGTCAGCAGGAAAATCAGCAGGAAAAGGAGTACTCGTTCCCTCGCACAGGCGCAGAGGATACGGAGCATATTATGTCGGAGAAGTACTGGTCATACTGGACTCCTGAGGTGCAGGCGAAGATTGATGCCGACATCGAGAAGTATCGTAAGGGTGATGCTCAATTTGTAGTTGAAGGTGTTGCTGAGGGTACGGCAATAAAGGTCGAGCAGATTTCGTCGGACTTCACATTTAGCGCAAGTGCATTTAACTGGGATCAGCTCGGAAACGCAAGAAGAAACAAGCGCTACAAGGAGCTCTTCGGAACACTCTTCAATCGAGCTATTATTCCGTTCTACTGGAGCACCACCGAGCTGGAACAAGGACACAAGCGCTTCTTCCCAGAGGAGCGAGATAGCGAGGAGTGGTGGAACAAGTGCAAAGACCCAAATTCGCAGCCACATTGGCGCAGACCACCAAGTGAGCCAATCATCGAGTGGTGCGAGAAGCACAATGTTTCGATGCACGGTCATCCACTGCTTTGGGGCCACGTGATTCAGACTCCAAGTTGGCAACGTGAGGGAGTGCCTGCACACGAGTTGGCGGCTCTCGACACTCTCGATAGATTCCTTATTGAGAAGCCTGAGGAGCGTCATTGCCCAACATACAACAAACTCTCAGCAGACGAGATTGCAGCTATTGTACCAGAATATACTCGCATATTGAACGAGAGAATGTATAACAATATGAAGGAGCTTATGACCCAATATGAGGGACGCATAGACACTTGGGATGTTGTAAACGAAAGCTACTTCGACCATCGCGACAATACGCTTGTTCCAGGGGCGAAGCTCACCAAGAGTACGCGCTTCGGTCTTATGCCTGGCGACTATGTATATCGTGCATATAAACTTGCCGAAGAGTTGAACAAAGGCAAAGCTCTTCTCTACATCAACGAGACGATGTCCGACTCAAAATATGAGAATGCCGACATCTATAGCGACCAGGTTAAGCACCTCTTGGAGCGTGGGGCAAAGATCGATGTTATCGGTATCCAGATGCACCTTGCACGCACCCATCGCAACACCGAGCACGTGGCACAAGGTAAGGAGTTCTGGACACCTGAAAGGGCTTATTATATCTTCGATAAGCTCGCCGAGAACAATCTGCCATTGTGTATGAGTGAGACTACAATCACATCGCCGGGCTCGGACTATCGCGGAGAGATGATTCAAGCTATTGTCGCATCAAATCTATTCCGTCTATGGTTCAGCTACCCTACTATGAACTCTATCAACTGGTGGAACATCGTGGATGGATGTGGTTACAAAGACGACCCGACTATCTCGGGACTCTTTACTCGTGATATGCAACCAAAGCTCGCATACTATGCCATTTCGAATCTCATCCTCAAAGAGTGGCGCACAAACGAAACTCTCTACACCGATGCTGATGGAAAAATCGAGTGGCGAGGTTTCAAGGGCAACTATCGCCTAACTTGGACCGATAGCAAGGGTAAGGAGCATACTGCAGAGTACCATATCAAGTAATAAACAGTTTTTTTACCATACTTTAGGGGGTTGTCCGACACTTTGTCCGACAATTCCCCATTGTTTTCGGGGCCTATATATTTGTAAAGTGTGATTTTTTTTCATACCTTTGTATATGCTCTCGCACGCACGCAAAAGGGAGCAATTAGAGAATTAAAAAATTAGAGATGAAAGTTGTAGTAGGATTATCGGGTGGCGTGGATTCGTCGGTGGCTGCATACCTACTCAAGCAGCAGGGGCACGAGGTCATTGGACTCTTTATGCGCAACTGGCACGACACAACAGGTAAGCTCGAGGGCGAATGCTCGTGGCACGACGACCAAGTCTTTGCAGAGTTGGTTGCCAAGCGTCTTGACATTGCGTTTCACTATGTAGACCTGTCGAAGGAGTACAAGCAACGCGTTGTGGACTATATGTTCTCGGAGTATGAGAAGGGTCGAACACCTAATCCCGACGTGTTGTGCAATCGCGAGATTAAGTTCGACGTCTTCCTCAAGGAGGCACTCAAACTTGGTGCCGAAGCTGTGGCTACGGGCCACTACTGCCGCAAAGAGGAGCGTGAGGTGGACGGCAAGACCGTCTACTCGCTACTCGCAGGAAGCGACCCCAACAAAGACCAGAGCTACTTTCTCTGTCAGCTCTCGCAGGAGCAGCTAAAGTATGCAATGTTCCCTATCGGACACCTCCTCAAACCCGAGGTGCGACGCATCGCCGAGGAGCAGAAGCTCGCAACAGCCAAACGCAAGGACTCGCAGGGCATCTGCTTCGTGGGCAAGGTCGATTTACCCGTATTCCTCCAGCAGCAGCTTGCAGCGAGAAAGGGTAACATCCACGAGATTCTCCCTACGTGGCGTCGATATGCCGAGAGGGAGGCTGCTACAGAGCTTGAAGCGTTGGCAGAGCCATACCGCTACACCGTACGCGATGGCAAGAAGATAGGCGAGCACAACGGAGCCCACTTCTACACCATAGGCCAGCGCAAGGGTCTTGGTATTGGTGGTCGCAAGGAGTCGTTGTTTATCATCGGCACCGACGTAGCGACAAACACCATCTATGTAGGCGAGGGCGATTCGCATCCGGGACTCTATCGCAAGGCCCTGCGCATCGACAGCTCGGAGGTTCACTGGGTTGAACCTTGCGAGGCACTCCGCAGTGGCGAGGAGCGACGAATGAAGGTCCGCATCCGCTATCGTCAGCCACTCGAGGATGCAACACTCATTCAGCACGACGAAGCCTTATACATACTCTTCGACCGACCTCAGCGAGGCATCGCAGGGGGTCAGTTTGCCGCTTGGTACGATGGCGAACGGCTCATCGGCTCGGGAGTGATAAAACACTAAACTACTTACCACAATGAAACGACTACTTATTCTTGCTATTTGTGCCTTGACCTTCAGCTCGGCAGTGGGTCAGCTCAAGTGGGTGGACGCCACCACACTCAACATCTGCGGCCATACCATCCGCAATGCCGAAAACCCTTATTCGCGTCTTGAAACCAAGCCATACGGCTTCACAAACAAGGCTATTATCCGCTACTCGCAATACTCGACAGGCCTCTATGTGATGTTCAAGACCAACTCGACGAAGATCTCGGCCGAGTGGACATTGAAGTCGGTGAAGATTCGCGACAATATGACCCCAATCGTACAACTTGGCGTAGACCTCTACGTCAAGCAGAATGGCAAGTGGCGGTTCTGTCACGTGGGACGTGTATCTACCGACCCGAAGGTTACAACCTACAAGAAGGCACTCGTCAAGAATATGGAGCCTACCGAGAAGGAGTTTATGCTCTACCTCCCGTTGTGGAGCGAGGTGACAGACCTTAAAATTGGCATAGACGAGGGAGCCACCATCGAGGCTATCCCTTCGCCCTACAAACATCGCGTCGTGACATACGGCACCAGCACCCTTCACGCAGCATCACCTTCGCGTCCGGGTATGGGCCCATTGGCACGAATGAGCCGAGCCCTAGGCATCGACTTCGTCAACTTCTGCTATAGCGGACAGGGCAAGATGGAGCCAGAGAGCGCAGATGTACTTGCCGACTGCCAGACTGACGCTATCATCTGCTACTGCTTCGGCAACACCACAGCTGAGCAGATTGAGGAGCGCGTGGATGGCTTCGTGGCGCAACTTGTGAAGGCACACCCCGACAAGGCGATAATTTTCCTGCCGCCATTCCTCAACGGAAAGTACCACGTCGATAAGGTGAAGAGTGCAAGATCTATCGAGAAGCGAGCTACCATCGAGCGCAAGATGGCAGTGCTGACCAAGAAGTACAAAAACATCTACTACATCGACATCCCCGATGCTTGTGGTAGCGACGGTGAAGCGAGCATCGACAACTCGCATCCGAACGACTTGGGCTTCGACCGCATACTCAATGCCTATGGCCCAAAGATTGCCAAGATACTCAAGAAATACGGCATCAAACCCTCAAAATAACAGACTATGAAGAGAGTTCTCACGTTGTTACTTGCCCTTGCAGCCATATCCACAGCCTCAGCCGAGAGGTGGGTGGAGGCCACCGAGTTGGGCATCCACGGACAAACCATCAAAAACGACAAGTACCCCTACTGCCGCTTCGACTACTCGGCCTACACCGACTGCAAGGATGTAATGAGCCACGCCAAGAAGTCGACGGGCCTCTACCTTGTCTTCAAGACCAACTCGTCGAAGATTTCGGCCTCGTGGTCGAACAAACCTTCGCGTATGGGCGACAATATGACAGGCATCGTGCAGAAGGGACTCGACCTCTACATCAAGGATGCCAAGGGTTGGCACTTCGCAGGCGTGGGCCGCGTATCTACCCTACCCGAGAAGAACTCTCGCGAGCGTGTGCTTATTAAGAATCTGCCCGAGGGCGAGAAGGAGTGTCTGCTCTATCTGCCTATTTGGGCAGAGGTATACCACCTCCGCATCGGCATAGACGACAACGCCACCATCGAGGGATTGCCTACCCCATTCCGTCATAAGGTGGTCGTTCACGGCTCGAGCATCACCCACGGAGCTTCGGCTTCGCGCTCAGGCTTGACCTACCCGGCATTGCTGAGTCGCAACCTTGGCCTCAACTTCGTGAACTTCGGCTGGAGCGGACTCTGCAAGATGCAACCAGAGTTCCTTGATATACTCAAGGGTTGCGAGGCAGACGCCTTCCTCTTCGATGCCTTCTCGAATCCGAACGAGCAGCAGATAAAGGAGCGTACAGCGTGGTTTGTCGCAGAGATGGTCAAGGCGCACCCTGGCAAGCCGCTTATCTTCCTACAGAGCCCAATCGACCTGGAGAGCTACTTCGACACCGAAAGATACACCCGTCGTGTAAGCCACGTAAACACCGCATCGAAGATAATGAAGAGCTTGGCCAAGCAATACAAGGATGTCTATTTCCTTGAGGTGCCTAATGTATTGGGCGAGAATGGCACTACCGACAACTCTCACCCTACCGACCTCGGCTTCCACCGCTTTGTGACAACATACCAACCAATGATTGCCAAGATTCTAAAAAAGTACGGCATAAAATAGTATATAAGTAGTATGAAACGAACTCTATTACTCATTGCAGCACTCTGCTCGCTGTCGCTCTCGGCTGTGGCGCAGAGATGGGTTGATGCCCGCGATTTGGCCATTCACGGCCACACCCAAAAGTGTGAGCAACACCCATACCATCGTAT
>JAZLDJ010000078.1:0-4121 GCA_045614685.1 Alistipes sp.
TGCAGAATGTGGTTGATTTTGTGGCTGCGTTTGAGGTGCCATTTGTCGATGGCAAGAATGAGTTTGAGTCTGTTGCGGTTAAGGATGGTGCAAAGCTTTGCGATAGAGTGGTTTTGCCATTCAAAGGCTATCCGCACGATATTACCGCCGAATTTGAGGAACTGAATGTCTTGCTCGGAACTGTGCGTTACTTTGACGATCGCAAGGATAACCTAGCCTGGATCCCCGAGAAGGAGTATTGTAATGGCAGTTGGGGTTATGTCGGAGGCGAGGCGAACAGACCGCGTACATCCGACGGTAAGACCTCTATCCCTGCAACGATGGATATCGATTTCCCGAATACCGAGAATGATCCGTTGTGGCAGACCCAGCGCAAGGGCTTGGAGTCGTTCAAGGCTGATGTTCCCGATGGTAAGTATTGCGTTATGCTCTACTTTGCCGAGTGGGAGTCGGGTCAGAGCAAGGAGGCATCGGCCTATTTCCTGGGCGGTGGCGTAGCTTCATCATCAAAGGCTTCGGAGCGAGTGTTTGATGTCTCGCTAAATGGTGTTAAGGTCTTATCTTCGTTTGATATCGCAGCCGAGGTGGGCGCACAGGTAGGGATAGTCAAGAAGTTTCCTATTGATGTAGCAAATGGCGAGGGCATAACCATTGGTTTTACCCCTATCAAGGGCGAGCCAATACTAAGCGCAGTACGCATCTACAGAGTGTTCTAATCTGTATGAGCATATAACAAAGAAATCGGACGAGTCTCCTCGCCCGATTCTCTTATATTTAGCCAATGGCTGATGGCTAAAAGCCAATTAGTATGTCAACTCGTCGCTCTCGCTGCCGAATCCCGGCAAGCCGATGCTATCGCCATAACCCCTCTCGGCTACGACATCAAAAATCTCAAATTCTGGTTTTGTGTAATTTCTCATAATCGCAACTGTTTAGGGTTATTGAATTGGTTTTGCCTCGAGGTATGAGCAGCCGTCAGCCTCGGCAACGCTCTGATCAACCTTCTCGCTATAGATGTATTCGAAATAGTCAGATCCAGTGAGAGTAATCTTCTTGTACGCCTCATCATCCTCGTCGTATTCGCCAAGTATAGTGCCACCAACCTTGCAGTTCGTAGCCTTAACAACATCTGTGCGCGGTACACCGATAGTGAAACCGTAATTCTTCGACTCGCCAGCCTGAATAGAGCAGTGTATCTCGCCATTGTCGACAGATGCATTCTCCAATACACCAACAAGACCACCGAGATATGCAGTACCCGGAACATCATTCTTGATACCCGCAGTACCTGTGAATACGATATCGCCGACGTTGATATACTTCGCAGTACCAACGAGTGACTGCTGACACAAACCTACGATACCTCCGAAGCGGCACTTACCGCCATCAGACTTACCTGCGCCAGTGATAGTACCCTTGTTGATGACATTACCAGTCCAAGAGGTTGTTGTGGTAGTTGTAACAGCCTCGTCACCCTCGCCTGTAGTGGTAGTTGTATCGTATGTGAGAGGAGCACCTGTGATGTATCCGAACAAACCACCCACACTGATAGCATCGGCACCATTGGTAGAGCCTCCGTGTGTGATGTTACCGCTATTGACAAAACCATCCTGGAGAATTACGATTCCTGCACTTGCATAGCCCATAAATCCACCGATGTGTGCTGCATTCTCGGTCTTTGCACCCGAGTAGATATTTCCGCTATTCGAACAGCCGATAAAGATCTTCTTCTCGTTCTCTGTAGCGTACTTACCGACGATACCTCCGATTGCAAGACCCATCTTCACGTAGGTGTTGTCCGAAACGGTGATGTCTCCGGTGTTGTGGCAGTTGGTAAAGCGGATTGGGTTACCATTTGCTGCATCGTAGGTGATACCGCCGATGAAGCAGTCATATTTAATATTCGCATCAACGTAGATGTCACCATTGTTAGTAAGGTTTGTACGGTGGTAACCGTTAGCATTTGCTACGATACCTCCGAGGTAGATAGTCTTACCTGTGTTACCCAAGATGTTGATCTTACCGTTGTTCTCCGAGTCAGAAACAGCATTACGGATACCGCCCGAGATACCACCAACCTTGAAGTGACCTGTACAAGTGTTGTCCATATTGAGTGTGAGCTCACCGTTGTTTACGATGCCGGTCTGAGTGCCCTTTCCGTAGAGATAGCCGTTGACACCGCCAGCCCAAACCTCGCAAGCACCATTGCCACCCTCGATGGTAATCTTACCATTGTTGGTAACGCGGGTAAGAGTTGTGTTGCAAGCCTTGCTACCCTCAGCCTGGGCATAACCACAGATGCCTCCGACGTGGAGAGTACCGCTTGCCGATGCGGCACGGTTAGCATAGTAGCGAATCTCGCCCTCGTTGGTACAATCGGTCATTGCGCTGAGTGTGTAACCTATGATTCCACCAATCTTAGGACCGAGTGTGAAGGTTGTTGCAACAACGCTACCTTCCTTGTCGATACCGATGTACAACTTACCATTGTTGACAGCATTGTTCATAGGAGCACCCTTGTAACCGTGGCTATAGCCGACGCAACCACCTGCGTAGAGGTTGTGGTGGCTACCCGAGATGTACACATCGCAATCGTTGTTCCAATTTGTACAAGTGTAGATGTTGCTACCTGCCAAACCTCCGATAGCCATATTGATAGCCGATTCAGCCGAGTTGCCGCCAACGGTCAAAGTACCGTAGTTGCGGCAGTTGTCAGGAATATTCTGGTGTGTACGACCGAAGAAACCTCCAATCTGGACGAATGGGGTTATGGCTACACCATCGGTATTTGCGCCCGAAGTCCACTTAACATCGATATTGACATCAGCGTAGTTCGAGCTGTTGGTGATAGCCTTGGTTGCTTTGTAACCACACATCGAGCCAATTGCATAATGGCTATCGGTTGTTGTATCCTCCAAAACATTGTTCTTTGTGAGATTCATCGAGCCCTTGATAGTCAAAGTAGCTCCCTTTTCGTTCGAGCAATTATCCCACGAGCGGTGGCTGTAAGCCGAGAAGCCCGCTGCGAGGAACTGACCAATCTTTGCAGCGTCGTTAATCTCGATGTATACCGGAGCGTGGTTGTGGCAGTTTGTGAGCGAACCAGCATCGCCATCACCCACACCAGTAGCCTCGAAACCTCCAATGATCACATTTGTGATAGAGGTTGCGTCGGTAGGCTTAACGTAAACCTCACCGTAGTTGTTCGAGTTCGATACCTCGCCCTGCGAAGCACGAGCGAGAAGACCTCCAACATAGAATGTACCACCCGCACCAGTTACATTGATTTTACCATAGTTGTTGATGTTGTCGCCCTTGTAGGTGTGCTTGGCGGTGTCATCATTCAAACCTGGCGAAGAGAGAGCACCTGCAATGTAGAAGTGGCCCGAAAGAATAGCCGAGCAATCGAGATCTGCGTAGTTGGTAATATTTTTCCAATCGCAGTTGTATACATAACCACCGATACCCGCTACATATGTGCTTGTACCCTTACCCGAAATGGTAATCCTACCATTCTTGGTGTTGACACAGTCAGAGACGTGGAACAAAGGCAACCCCTCGGCATCCAAAATCTGAGCATAACCAACGATACCTCCGACCATTGTATACTCACCACTTGCACCGTAGTTAGCAGGGTTGTTGAGCGAAATAGGAGCATCGTTCGCGCAGTTCGAAATCTCACCGCCAATGACATTATTCTTAGAGTTGAATGCCACAATGCCACCTACGAAGTGCGAAATCATACTCTTGCCTTCGCCCCAAACCTTCTCGTCGATGGTGATTGCACCCTGGTTGGTACAGTTCTTTACTGTCGAGTATGTGATGAGGGCTTTGTCAGCCGAATTTACGTAGTATGTGAGATAGCCCGCAATACCTCCATAACAACCAACCTCGGCTACCGTAGTACTTGTTGCGGCCGACTGCTCAACATTCAAATTAACCTTGTTTACACAGTCGTTAATCTCCACACCGAGACCGTAGCCAATCAAACCTGCATAGAAGAGGGTTGTCTTGTCGTTCTTGGTTGTCGAAGCATAAGTAGGGTTCTTGACGGTCAATACACCACTTGCCGAGCAATGCTCAATAGTGACGTTTGTATTGTCGTTCGAGGTGATCTTGTT
>JAZLDJ010000079.1:0-8097 GCA_045614685.1 Alistipes sp.
GACATCGACTTGTTGAATAATAAGATATTCCCTCTTATTAAGGCGAAGGTATTCACCACAAATGCCCACCCAGAGGCACTTGCTGAGAATCCTGAGACCTATGCAAAGATGAATGGTTATGATGGTCACCTCGTATTGCGCGTTGCCCCTGGTGGTGCGAGCTACTATGTATATGTGCTTGACGCTACCGACTTCGAATACCGCGTAAAATCGATTCACGGACCGTACACCTCGAAGTAGTAAAATTTGGTAAATCGAGATTTTTTACCTACCTTTGTAAAAATATATCTCCAAACCAAACATTATGAAGGAAGATTTATACAGTGATATTCGCCCATATAACGACGATGAAATACCTGCGGCGCTGGAACGTATCGTTAATGACCCGTTCTTTGTGCCTGCCGTAAATTTCGCATTTCCCGATGCCGATATGGAGCGAATCCGCGAGGTTGTTCGCACCTGCAAAACTGTAGACCAGATGCAAGAGCGCGTGATGATAAGCATCATCAAACGCATCATCGACACCACCATCGACAACTTCACTCCATCTGGAGTCGAGAGAGTCGAGAAGGGCAAGGGCTACCTCTATATCTCGAACCATCGCGACATCACACTCGACTCGTTCTTATTGCAATACACGCTCTTCACACACGGCTTACCAACTACAGCCACCACATTGGGTGACAATCTGTTGCGTTCGCAATTTATCATCGACATCTGCCGCATAAATCGTGCAGTGCGCGTAATCCGTAGGACCGACGAGATCTCACCTCGAGAGTTTCTGCAAAACTCGATGCATCTTGCCGAGTATATCCGTTGGTACATCTCGCAAGGCAAGTCGATGTGGATTTCGCAGCGCAACGGCCGCACCAAAGATGGTATCGACGCCACCGATCAGGGAGTCTTGAAGATGGTGGGCTTGAGCGGACCAAACGACTTTGTGGAGAACTTCAGCGAGTTGAACATTGCTCCGATAGCTATCTCGTACCAGTACGAGCCTTGCGACATCAAAAAGGCTATCGAGACCACCGTAAGCCTTATGGGTGGCACCTATCAGAAGGGAAACAACGAGGATGTCAATAGCATTCTCTATGGTATTCGTATGCCGAAGGGCGATGTAAATATCACCATCTGCGAACCTATCACTCGCGAAGAGTTGGAGGAGTGCCGCACGATGACGAAGGCCGAGGCCTACAAGCGCCTCAAGGAGCTCGTCGATCAGCGCATCTATAAGCACTATAAGCTCCACGATACCAACTATATCGCACACGATATACTACATCGCGAGAAGCGCTACGCCGAGTTCTACACTCCGGCTGCCGTGAAGAAGTTCAAGGGCCGTATGGCATATGCCGAGGCTCGCTTCTTGGAGTATGGCCTCGACGTGAAGACTGCACGCAAGGTCTATCTCGGCATCTACGCAAACCCAGTGGATACCAAGCTGTAAACCACACACGATATTAGACTAAAGGTCGAGCACAGAGCTCGACCTTTTTTTTGTGGGGGTTGTGGGGATTATAGGGTTTATGGGGACGCTCGCAAGCGAGCTTTATGGGGATTATGGGGCAATTAGCGACAAATCCGCAGCACGCCACCACCCTAAAAATCGTCAATGATGAGATTATTTTTTCTCATAGTTAGAATTTAAGTATTCTTGTACTGTAAACTCCGTCCGACACGGCTCGATACCCTCGGCGATAAACTCGTTGGTGTGTTGCATGGTCTCGCCAGAGAGAACACAACGACGGAGGAAGGAGATAATCTCGGGCTGATTGTCGTACATAGGCACAACAGCGAGTGCATGGTCGCGATAGTGGGCGGAATGGAAATAGTAGGTCGCGCCCTTCTTATGGAGCTGGTCGGCAATATAGTCGGAGCCATAGAAGCCGATAGAGAGGATGGTAGCCTTGCGATACGGCACATTGCGATCGGCGTTGCCATGGAAGAGCATTATAGGGCAAGGTTTATTGCGCCAATGAGGCGTACCCAACACCTTGTAGATGGCTCCAGCAAAGGATACGACACCTGCGAAGTTGAAGTCAGCTGGTAGTTTCTTGGCCAACTTCGAGCGATTGGAGATGTAGTTCTCGGCCTGTAGTACTGCTATTGCACCTGCACTCGAGCCACTCGCCACAATGAGCGATGGGTTGATGCCCATCTTCGAGCCATTATCCAAAAGGTAACGCGCGGCACGAAGTACATCCTCGGCAGCATAGTCCACTGCGCGTTGCATGGCCTTAACGCTCTCGAGGGCGCCTATTCCGTCTTTCTTATCCTTGGTGTAGGCCATACCGAGGCGATAGTCGATGGTTACAACATCGAAGCCTTCGCCAAGCAACATCTCGAAGTAGGGCGTATAGTAGTCGTGATTGCGTGTTCCGTGCGAGAATCCGCCACCAAAGGCGAACAAAACACAAGGATGAGCTCCCTCACCCTCGGCACGATAGTGGTCGAAATACAATGGATCCTCGCCCTCTACAAAGCAGTGTGTTGTGGGTTTTGGTAGTGCCATTGTGGTAGTCATTACTAAAAGTGAAATCGCAAATAAAAGATATCTCCTCATCCTATTTATATTTATCTTTCCAAAGTTGTTGCATACGCTCTGCTATGCGTTGTTCGGTTGCATTGCCCGTATTTGGGTGGTAGAACTGCGTACCCTTGAGGCTCTCGGGCATAAACTCCTGCTCAACAAAGTTGCCAGCATAGTCGTGGGCATACTTGTAGTCCTTACCATAGCCTTGGTCGCTCATCAACTCGGTGACGGCATTACGCAGATGGAGTGGCACAGGTCGCAGATTGGTATCCTTCTGAACAAACGCAAGTGCTTCGTTTATAGCCGCATAGGCCGAATTACTCTTTGGCGAAGTGGCCAGATAGATGGTCGTCTCGGCCAAGGTGATACGCGCCTCGGGCATACCTATCTTGTGCACCGTATCGAAGCAAGCATTTGCCAACAACAGGGCATTCGGATTGGCCAAGCCGATATCCTCCGACGCGAGAATAACCAATCGTCGAGCAATAAATCGCGGCTCCTCACCTCCTGCCAACATTCGTGCCAAATAGTAGATAGCGGCATTCGGGTCGCTACCACGAACGCTCTTAATGAAGGCTGAGATGACATCGTAGTGCTGCTCGCCATTCTTGTCGTACAAGGCGATATTCTGTTGCAGCACCTCGGTGACAAGGTCGTCGGTGATTGTGAGGTCGCCCTCACGCGAAGAGGTTATAATATCGAGAATGTTCAACAACTTGCGAGCATCGCCACCAGCAAAGCGGAACAGTGCTGCCGACTCCTCGACCTTGATGTTGCGCTCCTTTAGCTCCACATCGGTGGTCAAGGCTCGATTGAGAAGATGCTCCAAGTCGGCATCCTGCATAGGCTTGAGGGTGTAGACCTGACAACGGCTCAAAAGTGGCGAGATAACCTCGAACGAGGGATTCTCGGTGGTGGCGCCAATAAGGGTGATGATACCCTGCTCCACCGCGCCAAGCAACGAATCTTGCTGCGACTTGTTGAAACGATGAATCTCATCGATAAAGAGCAGAGGCGTCTTGGCCGAGAAGAACTTCTGACTCTTGGCCGACTCGATAACCTCGCGCACCTCCTTCACGCCCGAAGTTACGGCCGAGAGGGTGTAGAATGGTCTTTCGAGAGCATTTGCCACAATCTTGGCAAGTGTGGTCTTACCCACACCCGGAGGGCCCCACAGGATGAATGATGGCACATTTCCCGCCTCGATAAAGCGACGGAAAACACCACCCTCTCCTACAAGGTGCTGCTGACCGATGTAGTCTTCAAGAGTTTGAGGACGAAGCCTCTCTGCTAACGGTACCGACATAACTGCTATTTTTGAGTTGAGAGTTGAGAGTTGAGAGTTGAGAGATTCGTTTCTTTCATAGTCTTAACACTCGCTGTCAACATTGCAATAATTTCATCTAAATCACTATAATAGTGAATCAAATTGTTTTCTATCTATGATTTCACTCTCAACTAATAACTCTAACCAATATGCTGTTTCATCTGCTTCTTTTAATGCAATGGACAATTTATGCTGAAAATCGGAACGACTTTGAGCATTCCAACTCTCTCGCACATTCGCACCGATACTTGTCGCTGAACGAAGAATTTGCTTCGACATAACAAATTCTCGCTTTTCATCACGCAAATAAGAAACAAATCGTATTATTCTAACCGCAAAATGCTTGGTTTTATCCCTTAACGCACCACTTTTCATAAAATATATTTTCAGCTCTCAACTCTCAGCTCTCAACTCCGCATTTGGTTGTAGGCCTTTATGGCCTCACCCAATATGCGGATCGCTTTTTTAAGTTCCTCTTTCTCGAGGATGTAGGCGATGCGGACCTCGTTCTTGCCGAGGCCTGGCTCGGAGTAGAAGCCCGACGCAGGGGCAAGCATAACGGTTGCGCCCTCGTACTCGAACTCACGCAAGCACCACTCGCAGAACTTATCGCTATCGTCGATAGGCAAGCGAGCTATGGTATAGAAAGCACCCATCGGAATTGGCGAGTAGACGCCATCAATCTTATTCAACTCGTCGACCAAGCAGTTGCGTCGCTCGATATACTCCTCGTAGGTGTGGATAGCATACTCGCGCGGAGCATCTATCGAAGCTTCGGCTGCAATCTGACCAAGCAATGGTGGCGAGAGTCGAGCCTGACAGAACTTCATAACTGCAGCACGCAAGGTCTTATTCTTGGTAATCAACGCACCGATGCGAATACCACACTCCGAGTATCGTTTCGATACCGAATCAATCAGCACCACATTCTCCTCGATGCCCTCCAAGTGGCACGCCGAGATATATGGCGAGCCTGTGTAGATAAACTCGCGATAGACCTCGTCGGAGAAGAGGAATAGGTCGTGCTTCTTCACCAAATCGCGAATACGATTCATCTCCTTGCGAGTATAGAGGTAGCCCGTAGGGTTGTTCGGATTGCAGATAAGGATGCCTCGTGTGCGCTCATTTATAAGCTCCTCGAACTGCTCTATCGAAGGGAGCTCGAAGCCAGTTTCGATGGTTGAAGTGATAGGTCGAATCACCGCACCTGCCGACACGGCAAAGGCCATATAGTTGGCATAGGCCGGCTCGGGAACGATAATCTCGTCACCCGGATTCAGACACGACATAAAGGCAAACAACACCGCCTCCGAGCCACCCGAGGTGACGATAATATCGTCGGGAGTGAGCTTGATTTGATATTGGTCGTAGTAGCCCACAAGTTTCTCTCTGAGCGAGAGGAAGCCATCGCTTGGGCTATACTCCAAAATATTGCGGTCGATATTGCGGATGGCATCGAGAGCCACCTGCGGAGTCTTGATATCGGGCTGACCGATATTGAGGTGATATACCTTTGTGCCGCGCTTCTTTGCCTCCTCGGCAAGTGGAGCCAAACGGCGAATAGGCGATGCTGGCATCAATACGGCGCGTTCTGAAATCTTTGGCATAGTGCAACTATATATATAAATTTATCCACGCAAATATAGAAAGAAAAACGGAAAGCGGAAAACGGAAAGCGGAAAAACTTTTTTAAAACATCATTTTTTAACAGAAAATATTACTATCTTTGTGGATATGAAAAAGATTATTCTCACACTAACATTTGCGCTTGCGGCAATGACATTGCAAGCCCAAACCATCTACCCTCGTTCGAGTGAAGATTGGCAGCGTGCAAAACCCTCGAAGTATGGATTCAACGACCAAAAAGTCAAAGAGTTGCGTCGCTACATCATAGACTCGATGCACACCACTGGTCTAATGATTATAGTGGGAGGCGAATGTATCTTCCAATATGGCAACGTCGAGAGCGTAAGCTACATAGCCTCGTGCCGAAAGAGCGTGCTTTCGATACTCTACGGCAAGTATGTGAAGAATGGCACCATAGACCTCAACAAGACACTCGGCGAGTTGGGTATCACCGACCACGGAGGATTGCTCCCGCTCGAGCAGAAGGCCAAGGTGTTACACCTGATTCAAGCACGTTCGGGCGTCTATCACCCCGCATCGAACTCGGGTAGTGCACTCGACAATCCAAAGCGCGTTCCCGAGCGAGGTACTATAAAGCCAGGAACAAAGTTCCTCTACAACAACTGGGACTTCAACGCTGCAGGTGCAGTGTTCGATAAACTTACAGGCAAGAGTGTATTCGAGGCCATGGACGAGGATTTGGCCAAGCCTCTCGGATTCCAGGATTGGGACCTCTCGCGCCATCGCTACACGGGCAATATGTCTCGCTCGATGCACCCTGCCTATCACTTCCACCTCTCCACTCGCGACATGGCCCGCATAGGCTACCTAATGCTTCGCAAGGGAAAGTGGGAGGATAAGCAGATTATTGCTAAGGATTGGCACCGCAAGATGATTGCCGTATCGACCAAACCCGAAGAGACGGGTAAGAAAAAGAAGTTCGGCTACGGCTATATGTGGTGGCTCTACAACGACCAAGACCCAGCATTGAAGGGTGCATACGCAGCCCACGGAGCTATGGGACAGTACATCACCATCATCCCCGAATTGGATATGGTCATAGCCCACAAGACCGATGCTATCTATGGCCGCAAAACCAAGAGTTCGCGCTACCAACGCTTCGTGCGCAAAGTAATAGCCACAAAAGAGTAGTAGAAAGACCAAAGAGAACATAATTTTGTTTGCGTTATAACAAAAAATTTGTTATCTTTGTAACACTATAAAACATATACTTAACACTATGACTAATACAAAGCCCCTCTACTGTGTGATAATGGCCGGTGGTGTAGGTACCCGCTTTTGGCCAGAGAGCCGACAGAGCAAGCCAAAGCAGTTCCTCGATATCTGCGATACAGGCAAGTCGTTCCTTCGTATGACCTACGAGCGCTTTGCCCATATCGTACCTAACGAGAACTTCTTGGTGGTGACAAACACCCGCTACAAGCAACTCGTATTGGAGCATATACCCGAGATTACACCCGAGCAGGTATTGTGCGAGCCAATAGGCCGTAACACAGCACCTTGCATCTGCTATGCTGCCTACTATCTGCGTAACATTGCACCCGATGCTATGATGATAGCAACACCTGCCGACCACCTCATACTCAACGAGGCCGAGTTTCACTCCATCTTGGAAGATACCATCGACTTCGCCTCGGAGAAGAATGCACTGATGACCATCGGCATCACTCCGTCGCGCCCAGAGACAGGATATGGCTACATCCAAAAGAGCGACAACTCGCAGATTTCGCGCGTGAAGTGCTTCACCGAGAAGCCAAATCTCGAGCTTGCACAGGTGTTTGTGCAGTCGGGTGAGTTCTTCTGGAATTCGGGAATCTTCGTTTGGAAGATAAAGGATATTATCGAGGCTTTGGCCGAGCATCTACCCGAGCACTATGCTCTCTTCGAGGGCGTTGCTCCGCTGTTGGGAACATCGGCCGAGGAGGAGGCTATTGCACAAGTATTCTCAGAGTGCCGTTCCATCTCCATCGACTATGGCGTAATGGAGAAGGCCGACAACGTATATGTTCGTTGTGGCGACTTCGGTTGGAGCGACGTAGGTACTTGGGGCTCGTTGTACCAACTTTCGCGCAAGGATAAGTATGCCAACGTAAAGCCTAACGAGGGATGCTACACCTACAACACGCGTTCGTCGATTGTTTCGTTGCCGAAGGGCAAGGTGGCCGTCATCAACGGCTTGCGCGACTACATCGTGGTAGACACCGAGGACGTTCTCCTGATTTGTCCGCGTGGCGAGGAGCAGAACATAAAGAAGTATATCGACGAGGTGAAGTTCAACACAGGAGAGAAACATATTTAGACGAGAGACGAAAGCGCGAGGCAAGCATAGCGTCGCCAACAGGGTTGGCTCTTTGGCGGCGGAGGCAAAGCCTCCTTTATGACGGCGCAGTCTGCGACTACTTTATGGCGCGCGCCATAGAGGGCGAAGCCCGACGATATAAAACAGCATCGCGCCAAACTCTTACTATAACCCTAACCAAACACCACAAACATTGGAAAGACTATACACCGCATTTACTAACTCTACGGGCGTAACCACCGACTCTCGAAAGATCGAAGTCGGTGCGCTCTTTTTTGCACTGCACGGTGC
>JAZLDJ010000080.1:0-4570 GCA_045614685.1 Alistipes sp.
AGCGTGAATCTCCTGAGCCTGGTCTGCAGTAGCAGTCTTACCAGTACCGATAGCCCAAACTGGCTCGTATGCGATAACGAGGTTAGCGAACTGCTCCTCGGTGAGGTTGAATACTACCTCCTCGATCTGAGCCTTGCAAACAGCGAAGTGGTTACCTGCCTCACGCTCCTCCAAGTTCTCACCTACACAGTAGATTGGAGTAAGACCGTTAGCGTATGCCTGAGCCATCTTCTTGTTCAAAGTCTCCGAAGTCTCACCGTAGTACTGGCGACGCTCCGAGTGACCGAGGATAACATACTTACAACCGAGAGCTGCGATCATCGAAGCTGCGATCTCACCTGTGTAAGCACCCTTAGCCTCAGTAGCGCAATCCTGTGCACCTACTGCGATATCCGAACCCTTAACAGCCTCAACAACCTGAGCGATGTGAGTGAATGGAGGGCAAACGATGAAGTTTACGCACTCGCAAACCTCCGAACGACCAGCTACTACGTTTTTAGCCAACTCAACACCCTCTGCCGGAACTGTGTTCATCTTCCAGTTACCTGCTACAATCTTCTTTCTTGCCATAATTTTCAACTATTTAATTTAAGTTTAACAATATATCTTTTTAACGGTGCAAAAGTACACATTTTTTTCGATTTATCGCAATGGGCGCAAAACAAAATTGAATTGTTGCTCTTTATAGAGCACTCTATCCTCGACAGGAGGTATCGTGCCCCAAGTATTGACGCAGTCGAGCCCCTTCTGTTTCATATCGAGATAGATGTGTGTCTTGCCATCCTTCTCGAGCCAAGCCGGGTGCTGGCGGTAGTCCTTATCGAGTCGGTCGAGTTGCGAGAGCGGATAAGGCACAGCATTCGCCACAAAGAGTATATCCGAGACCACCTCGAAGCCCAATCCCGACTTATCGGTCACACGCCACCAACGCAAATCACTATGTGCTCCGCTCTCCTGCGGACGAACATAGAGCATCGAATATTGATCGGCAACTCGCTGTGCATAGCGACCAACGGGTGCTCCCGTAGTACGATCGTTATACGACTCGTGAGGGCCTGCGCCATAGAACTCCACGCTATCGAACTTATCCGCCATAGCGAAGGTTACACCATAGCGCAACAGATCGAGGCACTCGAAGCTCTCCTTGCGAGGCAACATACGTTCGCTGATTGTTACATTGCCCTCGCCATCCACCTTGTAGACCATCTCGATAGTGGTTGCCACATCGCTATAGCGGTAGCGAGCAGTAACGACAACCTGAGGCTCGGTCTCGACAATAAGGAACTTATCGAGCTGGATGTACGGCTCACGCCACATCTTCCACGAGTGATAGTGCATTCGGGTCTTCTTGCCTGCACGCACTGCCCAATCGTTCTCGGTCATTGGGCGGTAGAAGATAGGTTTGAGTGGCTCAGCAAGCATCTCGTTGCCCTTGAGTTTGTAGCTCACAAGGTAGCCCATACCATCGAATACCAACTCGAAGTCGCCACCGCAGATGGTGCGACCGTCGACCTTGAGCGTGCCCGACTTTGGAGCCGAAGATGCTGCAAAGGCCTTTGCGCTATCCCACTTGCGGAGCACAATCTGGTTGGAGCCCACCTCGTAATCGGCCGAGAGCATAGGCTCGCCACTCTTCAGACGATAGCGAAGCGTCAGCACCACCTCGCCCTCGAGTTTTGCCACATCGGCTGCGCTATAGCCAAGTTGCAAATCCTTGCGCTGCTGAGCGGCTACCGACAACTTCTCGACCTTGCCCGACATCTTGCTCACGCCATTTGCCGACAACTCCCATTCGAGGCTATAGGCCGATAGGTCGCGGAAGAAGTGCTCGTTATAGATAGTTACCACGCCATTGAGCGCATCCTTGTCGGTAACCCAGATATTTTGATACTGGTGCTTCACCTCCCAAGCGTGAGGATGCCACTCGCGCGTTGCCGAGACCACGCCATTGCAGTGCATTGCAGAAGGGTGTTTTGCATCGAAATCGTTGTAGCAGCCACCATAGCGGTAGATAACCTTGCCACTCTCCTCGCGCCAAGCCAAAGCCTGGTCGGCAAAGTCCCAAATAAAGCCACCCTGGAACGAAGGATGTTTGCGCACCAAGTCCCAATAGCGATAGAAGCCACCCATAGCGTTACCCATTGCGTGGGCATACTCGCTGAGAATAAACGGACGCTCCAACAACGGGATATACGCTTCGCAAATCTCGGGTGCAACATACATCGGGCACTCTATATCGGAGTTGTAATCTACTTTCGGATCACTTTTCACAGCCTTGTCCTGCACCGTTCTAACCATACGAGCCATAGGATACATCACGGGGCGCGACTTATCGTATGCCTTAATCCAGTCGTAGCATCTGTGGAAGTTCACGCCATTACCCGCCTCATTACCGAGCGACCAGATGACAACCGAAGGGTTGTTGAACGAACGCAGCACCATACGCTGATTGCGCTCGAGGTGCTGATGGAGATACTCCTCGTGCTTGGCAAGGCACTGCGGGCCATAGCCGTAACCGTGAGTCTCGACATCGGCCTCGCTCACAAGGTAGATTCCGTAGCGATTGCAGAGGTCGTACCAGCGAGGATCATCGGGGTAGTGACAAGTGCGCACCGCGTTGATATTCAACTCTTTGAGCGTGCGTATATCGCGTTCCATATCCTCCAACGAGAGGTGATAGCCCTTCTCGGGGTGCATCTCGTGGCGATTTACGCCCTTGAAGTACACAGCTTGACCATTGACAAGCACCTGCTTATTGCGAATCTCGACAGTGCGGAAGCCCACATCGAAAGCCACAGCCTCGATGGTTTGCTTGCCATCGGTAGCCTCAACAACCAATTTGTAGAGATTCGGCATCTCGGCACTCCAAACCCTTGCCGACTTGACCACGCACGACCACTCCGCCTTGCCATTGACAAGTGGCACAACTGCACCCTTGAGTCGCTTGCCCGACTTGTGCAGCAGCGAGAGTTTCAAGGCCTTGACACCCTCGGTAGCCTCAGCGGTGAGAGTCAGCACGCCATCCTTGTAGTCATTCTCAAGACCTGCCACAAACTTCACATCCTTGATGTGTCGCTTGTCGCGAGCGTAAATATAGCTCTCACGAGCAAAGCCCGTCATACGCCACATATCCTGATCCTCGAAGTAGGTACCATCGCACCAACGATGCACTTCCATCGTGAAGGAGTTTTTGGCACCGACCTTCACATAGGGTGTGATGTCGAATACAGCCTCGAGCTTCGAATCCTCGCTATAGCCCACCTCTCGGCCATTAACCCAGAGGGTGATGTTCGAGGTGACCGAGCCGAAGTGCACATAGATATTTTTGCCCGACCACTCGGCAGGTACCTCGATAGTGCGACGATAGAGGCCCTTGTGGTTGCGCTCCTTTGGTGGGAACGGAGGGGTGTGATTGGCCCAATTGAGCCAAGGCCATCCGTGGCTGATGTAGACGGGATCGCCATAGCCATTCAGTTCCCACAAACCTGGTATAGGCATAGTGCGCCAATTACTATCGTCGAACTCTGCCGCCTCGAAGCCTACAGGGTTGGGTGTGAGCACATTTTCGAGCCAGAGGAACTTCCACTCGCCATCTATCGAGCGATAGAGCGGTGAGGCCACCTCGTTGCCCGACTGCACCTCAGCAGCCGATGCATAGACAATAAACGACGAGCGCATAGGCTCACGATTGACCGAATTGATGTTCGGGTTGCGATGACGAGGCTCGGCAGCCATAGCCGAGAGAGCCACAAGCATCGCAACTGCAGTTAAGAGGAATCGTTTCATAATTTCGTTCTTCAAAAAGCAATGAAGAGCCTGCAACACAGTGGTTGCACGCCCTTCATCTTCCAATATTTCTGAGAGGATTACTCCTTCTTCGACTCGATCCAAGCCTTGATTTCGGCAGTAGCCAAACCAAGCTTATTCTTCTTGTTGAAGCCGCAGAGGTCGTTGAAGAGCTTCATACCACCGCTCTTTGCGGTGTTGGCAAAGGCCTCGAGGGTGATGTAGCCCATCTTCTGGATAGCCTCAACCCACTCGGCAGGCACACCTGCCTCGGTGTAGACCTCCGCGTCGTCGGCTACAACCTTCTTCTCCGGACGCATTGTTGGGAAGAACAACACATCCTGAATCGAAGTCTGACCTGTCATAAACATTGTAAGGCGGTCGATACCCATACCCATACCCGAGCAGTTAGGCATACCGTACTCCAACGCACGAACGAAGTCCATATCGATAAACATCGCCTCGTCGTCGCCACGCTCCGAGAGTCGCATCTGCTCCTGGAAACGCTCGAGCTGGTCGATTGGGTCGTTCAACTCAGAGTAGGCGTTACACAACTCCTTGCCCGCTACGAACAACTCGAAGCGCTCGGTCAAGTCCTGATTGTCGCGGTGACGCTTGCAGAGTGGCGACATCTCGATTGGGTAGTCGCAGATAAAGGTTGGCTGTACCAAATCCTCCTCGCAGTACTGACCGAAGATGGCGTCGATAAGCTTGCCCTTACCCATAGTGTCGTCAATCTCAACATTTAGGCGCTTACAAGCCTCGCGCAACTGCTCCTCGCTTT
>JAZLDJ010000081.1:0-18198 GCA_045614685.1 Alistipes sp.
CAAGGCACGAGTACGCGAGGCGTGGTATGACGGCCTGGATGTCGTTGCTATGACTCCGCACATCGGCGTGCATAAGACCGATTGTGTGCACCTCAAGGACTACAACTTGCCCTACAAGTTGGCGGAATCCGAGGGTAAGAAGGTTGGCGTATTGGTGATTCAGAGTGCCGAGATTACTCGCAGAAAGCCGTTCGGACATATGAACGCGCTCTTCTTGAAGGATTGCAATGTCTTCGACGAGAATCGCTACCTTGTCGATGAGAATGGTGTGTTGCTGCGCGACAAGAATGGCGACCGCATACCTAACCGTGCAACCGAGATGAAGGATTTCGAGGCTGCCGAGTCGCAGGGAGCATTTATCATCTGGAACCATCCGGGATGGCCCGACAAGAAATCTACGCTCTATCCACTGCACAAGAAGCTGATCGAGGAGAAGCGAATCCACGCCGTGGAGTTGTTTAACAGCTCGGAGTGGTATCCTCGTGTATTGGATTGGTTCGACACATACAAGTTGCCGATGATGGCAAATACCGATATTCACGCCATCTCGGCGAATACATACAATCGTTCTCTTCGTCCAATGACCTTGGTCTTTGCGAAGGAGCGCACCCTCGAGTCGGTACGCGAGGCAATGTTTGCAGGTCGTATGTTGGCCCTCTTTGGCAATAAGTTGGCGGGCGATGCCGAGCTTATCAAGAAGCTGTTGAAGAGTTCGTTGCAGGTGCGAGTTATCGATGAGAAGAGAGGCTCAATAGAGGTTACCAATGTCTCTGATATTGAGTTCGAGGCCACCTTTGGCAAGGAGCAGAAGTATGTGGTATTCTACCCTCGTACAGCGACCATCGTCACCATACCTCAGGGCGCAGAGCTCGACTTTGCCAACTGCCTTGCAGGTCGCAAGAGTGTAAAGACAAATCTCTGGTAGGGGATATAAAACATATCGTGCAGTGAGTAGTTTTGCCGACATAGTTTTGCCGTTGGCGCAACCAGCCTATACCTTCGCAGTGGGCGAGGGTATGGAGGTGCGTGTGGGTGATGCTGTGGCGGTGCAGTTTGGTAAGAGTTCGGTCTATACGGGCATTGTGTGGCGATTACACGACACACCGCCCAAGAGTGGCCGAGCCAAGCCGATACTGAAAGTATTGTACGACAAACCTCTGCTCTCTGCGTTGCAGATGCGATTTTGGGAGTGGATAGCCGAGTACTACATCTGCTCTGTTGGCGAGGTTATGCGAGTAGCACTCCCTTCAGCCATAAAGGCGAAGGCGCGTTGCGAGGAGGAGTTCGAGCCCTACGAACCTAAGCGTGAGGCTACGGTGTCGCTTGTGGCGGAGTCGTTTGCGGGTGAGTCTCGCGAGAAGTTGGCGAGACGAGCACCAAAACGATACGAGGCTCTTTGTGCCATCGAGGATGCTGGCGGAGTGTTGCCACGACACGCGGTGGAGCTCGATGCTTCGGCATTGAAGGCGTTGGAGAAGGCGGGCTTTGTGGTGCTTGGCGAGCGCGACTATCAGCTCGATACTGCGTGGAGTAAAACACGTTTGCCACAACTCTCCGAGGCGCAACAAGGTGCGTTCGATGCCATTCGCGAGGGGTTGCAGAGCCACTCTACGGCACTGCTCCACGGCGTAACAAGTTCGGGCAAGACCGAGATATATACCCACTTCATCGAGGAGCGACTCTCGCGAGGCGAGGATGTATTGTTCCTGGTGCCCGAGATATCGCTGACGGCGCAGTTGGTGGAGCGTATGCGCGGACTCTTTGGCGAAAGTGTTACGGTCTACCACTCGAAACTTACCCCTCAGCAGCGCACAAAAGTATATACAGATATGCTCTCGTCGGAGAGCGGAACATTCGTGGTGGGTGCGCGCTCGGCGTTGTTCCTTCCATACAAGAAGTTGGGCTTGGTGGTGGTAGACGAGGAACACGACTCGAGCTACAAGCAGACCGAGCCAAATCCGCGCTACAATGGTCGCGATGCGGCCATAATGTTGGCTGCGATGAGTGGCGCAAAGTGCATCTTGGGTAGTGCTACGCCGTCGCTCGAGAGCTATGCCAACACCCTTTCGGGCAAGTATGGATATGCGCTACTGACCGAGCGATATGGAGGTGTGGAGATGCCAAAAATCCGTATCTCGGACACGGTGCGCAATGTCAAGCGTAACGAGCGCAAGTTGCACTTCAATAAGGAGTTACTCGATGGCATTGCCGACCGTTTGGAGAATCACGAGCAGGTGATATTGTTCCAAAATCGTCGCGGATATTCTCCCTATATGGAGTGTCCGACGTGTGGCTTCACGGCACGATGTCCACATTGCAACGTAAACCTCTCGGCCCATCAGCTTAAAGGGCGTATGGAGTGCCACTACTGTGGCTACAACGAGCCTGTGATGCGCTTTTGTCCAAACTGCAAGACCGAGGAGTTGCGCCCTATGGGCTTTGGTACCGAGCGAGTGGAGGAGGCTGTACAGAAACTATTTCCCGAGGCGCGAGTGTTGCGTCTCGATGGCGATACTGCAACATCGGGTGCGGCCTACAACCGCATAATCGGAGCCTTTGCGCGCCACGAAGCCGACATCTTGGTTGGCACGCAAATCATCTCGAAGGGGTTGGACTTTGCGGGGGTAACCTTGATTGGCATTTTGAATGGCGACAACCTCCTTTCAGCCTCCGACTTTAGGGCCGAGGAGCGTGCTTGGCAGTTGTTAATGCAGGTGGCAGGTCGCGCGGGTAGGCGCGATACGCGTGGCGAGGTGATAATACAAACGGCCGAGCCCGACCATCCAATATATTCGATGATAGGCGACTACAATCGCGTGGCTTCGAAGTTGCTTGCCGAGCGCAAGCGGTTTGGCTATCCGCCATTCGTACGCATAACACGCATCACATTGCGTAGCAGCGACAAGGACCTTTTGGTGGCTTCGTCGCTCCGACTTGGCGAGCAGTTGCGCAACCGATTTGGACGCAGAGTGCTTGGACCGGTATCGCCACTTATCGACCGCATCAGAGGCGAGTACCGAGTGGAACTGATGCTCAAAACAGAGGTCGAGACCTCGTTTCTACGCGCTCGCGAGATGCTTCGCGAGGAGATTGCTCGATTGCGCGAGGAGAGAGAGTACCGTAACGTAACCATTATCTGCGATGTCGATATTCTCTGATGTTTCGGGTGTGGTGCTAGATGTGGCATCGTTGATTCTGCCTCGCACCTGCCTGGCTTGTGGTAGGGTTTTGCAGGAGAACGAGAATGGAATATGCCTGGTGTGTCGCTGCAATGCGCCATTGACGGGCTTTGCCGAGCAGAGCGAGAACTCGATAAAGTGGCTCTTCGAGAATGCGTTGCCGATAGAACACGCGGCAGCTATGTTTTGGTTCGAGAGCGATTCGGAGTGGCGCAAGATAATACATAGCTTCAAGTATCACGGCCGTTGGTACTTCGCGCAGAAGATGGGCGAGTGGTTTGGTGAGGAGCTTCGTAGGAGTGGAAATTTTGCCGATGTAGATGTTATAATTCCTGTGCCGTTGCACTTCCGTCGTAGACTCGTGCGCGGCTACAACCAATCGGAGCAGTTGGCTTTGGGAATAGGACGAAAACTTGGTGTGAGGTGCAATTTTGGTTCGGTGCGTCGCCGCCTTTACAACGATAGTCAGACCTCGAAAAACCGTAAAGAGAGGTGGGAAAATGTCGATGCGATATTCGATGTTCGCACTACCGAACATTTGCGCGGCCGACACGTACTTTTGGTGGACGATGTGCTCACCACGGGAGCAACAATAAACTCGTGCGCAGCGGCAATAGTGCGTGCTTGCGAGGGCGATGTGCGTATAAGCGTGGCGTCGTTGGCAGCCTCTACAATGTTAAGGCGAATAATATAGTTTTCAAAAAGATATAAACAGCGCAGAGCGATACAGAATGGATATTTTGCCGCCACGCGCAACGTTATAAACAGAGTTTTCAACACACGCGCATGCGTGTAAGGTTGGAGAAGTTACTAAAAAAGGCTACTTTTGTGAGATAATTATTCGGAGATATGGCAAAAGATTTCAATAAAAGCAAGAATAGTGAGGCATACAACGAGTTGGTGCCCGAGGTTTTGGCTACAGTTCCACCGCAGGCTGTAGAGCTCGAGGAGGCGGTGCTTGGTGCGTTGATGCTCGAGGCCGACAAGATTACAGAGGTGCAGGAGTATCTCACCGAGGCGTCGTTCTATAAGGAGGAGCATCGTCTCATCTTCCGCGTTATGAGCGAGCTGGCGTTGGCGCAGCAGCCGATAGACCTCTTCACCGTGACCAATCAGCTCAAGTCGAAGCGCGAGTTGAAGAAGGTGGGTGGAGCAAACTACCTTGCACAACTGACACAACGAGTGGCTTCGGCTGCAAATATCGAGTTCCACTCGCGAATCATCACGCAGAAGCATATCCAGCGCGAACTTATTCGTGCCTCGACCGAGATTCAGCGTCAATCCTACGATAGTACCATCGACGTAAATGACCTGATTGGCTTCGCCGAGGGTGAGGTGTTGAAGATTACCGAGGGTTATGTGAAGCGTTCGGTGCAGACCGCAAGCGATATTCTTCGTGCCACCATTCGTCAAATCGAGAAGGCCGCCGAGAACGACTCGCGATATAGCGGTGTATGTTCTGGCTTCACCGATTTGGATAACTTGACGCTTGGTTGGCAGCCTTCCGACCTCATCATCATTGCGGCACGTCCTGCGATGGGTAAGACCGCATTTACCCTCACGATGGCGCGAAATATGGCGGTAGATTACGATGCGCCTGTAGCATTCTTCTCGTTGGAGATGTCGTCGGTGCAGCTTATGACCCGTTTGGTTTGTGGCGAGACCGGTATCAGCGGTCAGACCATTCGCAGCGGTAAGCTCACCCCATCGGAGTGGAAGAGCCTCGAGACCAACACCAAGGCTTTGGGTATGGCGCCACTCTATATCGACGATACACCAGCGTTGTCCATCTTCGAGTTCCGTTCGAAGGTGCGCCGCTTGAAGGCAAATAATGGAATCAAGATTATTATGGTTGACTACTTGCAGCTTATGACCGCAGCGGGTCACGGCGACAAGGGTAATCGTGAGCAGGAGGTGGCATTCATCTCGCGTTCGTTGAAGGGTATCGCCAAGGAGTTGAACGTACCTATCATCGCCCTCTCGCAGTTGAGCCGTGCCACCGAGTCACGTGGCGGTTCGAAGCGTCCGCAGCTGAGCGACCTTCGTGAGTCGGGTGCTATCGAGCAGCATGCCGATCTTGTAGCATTTATTCACCGTCCAGAGTACTATGGCTTCACCGCTGGTCCAGGTGAGGAGCCTGTTGAGGGCTTGGCTGAGTTTATCGTTGCTAAGCACCGTAATGGTGCGGTCGAGGATGTGAAGTTGCGCTTCATCAAGGATCAGGCTAAGTTCACTAACTGGGATCAGATCAATACACAGGGTCAGCAGTCGTCGTCCGACCAGTTCGATATGATCGAGAGTGCTCCATATCAGCCTTCGTCGGGCTCGGCTTTGCAGAATGCCACAAGTACCGAGTTTGCACCTTTCTAACTAAAAAACATAACCTAAAAAACTCGTTTCTATGAAGAGCTTTTTAAAACTTTTATTCCTTATCGGAATGGTGTTTACCTCGTGCCAGACCGATACAACTATCGAAAAGGAGTGCGTTACCTCGCTCGATATTTCGATTCCGCAGAGTCGTACCTCGTTGGGTGATAAGATCGATGGAGCCTATCCAATCTGTTGGAGCGAGGGCGATAAGATTTCGGTCAATGGCGTGGAGTCGTCGGAGGCTACAATCGACGAGAATAACTCAAGTAGAGCAACTTTCTCATTTGCTACAGCGGTGAGCTATCCGCTCAATATCCTCTATCCGTCGGGTACGAATATCACCTTCCCAGCCGAGCAGAGTTATGAGGAGGGTTCATTCTCGGATGGCAGTGTGCCTATGTGTGGCTATGCTGCAAGCAAGAGCGATGCTATTGCGATGAAGCACCTTGCAGCACTGCTGCGCTTCCCCATAAAGGCGAGTGCCGAGGGGATTACTCTCAACAAGATAATCATCACATCGCCAAGCGCGCAACTTGCGGGCGAGTTTTCGGTTGATTGCCAAAGTGGAACTATAGCTCCAAGTTCAAATGCCGCAAACTCTATTACATACCTTGCAAATACGGCCCTTTCGACTATGGTAGAGAGCGTGTTCTACATCTCGCTTCCGGCTGTTGAGGTGGGCAACTGTTCTGTAGAGTTTATCGACTCGAATGGCGAGAAGATGATTGCTGTTTGGAGTGGCAATTCGCTCGCGGCGGGCGTTATGCGCGAGTTCAAGTCCATCACTTATACTCCAAAAACGCACTACACCTTGGTCGGCTTTGGAGTGGAGGATGACGAATTTGTCAATAATGAATCTCAGGGTTATGTACGCGATACCAATGGCAATCCGTTGATAGGCGTGGTGGTTTCGGACGGAAGAAATTGCACCCGTACCGACGATGATGGCTTCTACCGACTAAAAACAGATTTCTCGGCTGCAAGACATATCTTTGTGAGCATTCCATCTGGCTACAGGGCACCTAAGAATAGCGAGGGTATGCCACTCTTCTATCACGCCATCACCCAGAGGGAGCGTGTGAATCGATGTTGCGTTGCCGATTTTGTTTTTGAGCCTATCGAGGGCGATGCCAACCGCTACACTATGTTTGTAGGTGCTGACCCTCAGCCTCGTGCCAAGAGTTCGGGCTACGACCGCTTCGCCTTCCATTCGTTGGATATCTGCGAAAACTTCTACAAAGATATGAAGGAGACGCGCGAGAAGATCACCGATCGTGAGGTCTATGGTCTGATGTTGGGCGATATCGTTCACGAAAATATGTCGCTATATCCTACCTACACCGCGGGTGTGCGTGCCTCGGGTGTGCAGGTATTCAATGTGATAGGCAACCACGATCACGACTATTCCGCCACAACCGACAGAGATGGCGCAAGGGTGTTTGAACAATATTTTGGCCCATCCTACTACTCGGTAAATCTCGGAAAGATTCACCTTGTAGTGTTGGATAACCTCATTATGAAGGTTGTCGATGGTAAACTTTCGTCGAGTGGTTACTCCTATGGACTGACTGACACCGAGTGGGAGTGGCTGAAGAATGATATGAGCTATGTCGATGAGGATACAATCATCTTTGTAGCCACCCACGCGCCTATGTTCAAGACAAAGGGCCTCGGTGACTACACCACAAACTCAAGCACTAAACACGGTGCAGACTATGCTGCGCTCTTCGCCAAGTACAAGAAGGTGCATGCTTGGGCAGGACATACCCACGTGACATTCAACTACAACTACGATGCGTCGTCAAACCTCAAGAATGTGGAGGTGCATACCGTGGCTCGTTCAACGGGCGAGCTGTGGACCAACGAGTTCTGTGCCTCGGGAACGCCACGAGGATATACCGTTGTTGATGTCGATGGCGAGGATGTGTCGTGGAAGTTCAAGCCTACAATCTATCAGGCAAACTACATTGCGGGTAACTTCACCTACACTACGGGAGCTCCGGCCTACACCTACCGCGATTGGGACTTTGTGGATGGTGTAGCCAAGATGAAAGATACGGGTGAAACCCTCTCGGAGGAGTATCAGATGCACGGTTTTGCACCAAGTGTCTACGGAGATGGCAATGTCTACCTCGATATCTATTTGTGGGACGATAAGTGGGGTATTCCAAAGTACAACGGTGTGGAGATGCAACACATTGCATACAACAACTCCTTGGCTTACAATATGTCTTGGAAGGAGATGCGAATATTCTATTCGACCTACTGTACGACTCTGTCTAAGAATAGCGACTATTCAGAGGATGCTGCATTGGGTAAGCATAACACCCATCACACCCTTTTTCGAGCACCTGAGAGCAGGGCTTCGGGAACGGGAACATTCACTGTGACAGACCGTTTTGGTAACAACTATTCACGCACAATAAGCTGGTAAAATGACAAGAGCCTATTCAATATTTTTGGTTGTCGCGCTCATCCTGACTAGTTGTCAGCGCGAAGTAACATTCGAAAGCGATAGTACCCGTTCGCTCCTTCTCTCTATTTCGCAGACTCGCACCTCGTTGGGCGAGAAGGAGGGTGAGGTCTATCCTGTGTATTGGAGCGAGGGCGACAAGATATTGGTTAATGGCGTAGAGTCGTCGGAGGCAGCCATCGATGCGGACGATGCAAGCAAGGCGCAGTTTACGCTACCGACTACGGTGAACTATCCGCTCAACATCCTCTATCCATCGGGTACGAAGGCGGTGTTTCCTGCCGAGCAGAGCTATGCCGAGGGCACATTTGCCGAGGGCTGTGCTCCAATGTGTGGCTATGCCGCAAGTGCAAGCGAAGTGATTCAAATGAGGCATCTTGCAGGGGTGCTGCGTTTTGCGCTGAAGTCGAATAGCGGAGTATTGCTCGACAAGATAGTCATCACATCGGAGAAAGCCATTGCCGGCGAGTTTGCCGTAGATTGCAAGAGTGGTGCGCTTACACCAACGGCTGAGCAGAGTAACGTGGTAACGTATTCGCTACCCGATAATTTCACACTCACTACCACCGAGTCGATATTCTATATAGCACTGCCTGCAGTTGAAACAGGTGCCTGCCGAGTGGAGTTCGTGGAGGCTTCGGGCGAGAAGATGACGATGTCGTGGAGTGGTGCAGCACTCAAGGCGGGTGTGGTACGCGAGTTTAAGAGTGTTACCTATCAGGCCGGCCTGTCTATAGAGCTCCCTTCGTTGGGCGAGGAGGAAGATAAACTCGATGTTGATATAGTTATAACCGGTTATGTAAGGGATACTTCGGGTAATGGTATCGAGGGTGTGGCGGTGAGCGACGGATTCTCGGTGGTGGAGAGCGATGCTAATGGCCGCTACTCGCTGATTGTATCCTCCGATGCGTGGTATATCTTTGTTTCGATACCTTCGGACTATGAGGTGCCTATCAACAAGTATGGTCAGCCTTGCTTCTACGAGCGATACTCGCCCGATAGGAACAACTACAACTTCACGCTGAAACCACTCGCGGGTGGCAAGGAGGAGAAGTTTGCCCTCTTTGTCTTGACCGATTTGCACATTTCGACTTCGTATCGTCAGGCGCGATTCGAGTACGAGGCTCTGCCGAGCATCCTTGCGCACGCCAACGAGGTGAAGCGTAGTATTCCGTGCTATGGTATTGCATTGGGCGATTTGATTGACAACTCTAATAGCAAGAACACTAGCTCGGAGCGTGCTAATGTTCGTGCACTTCTTGCCAACAACAGACTCGGATTTCCGCTCTTCAACACGATGGGAAATCACGATAATACCCACTACGACGCTTCGAACCCTGTGCAGAGCGATGCTACGAGTTCGACCTTTAACCTGAAGGCTCAGCGCGACTACGAGGATGTGTTTGGGCCTGTGAACTATTCGTTCAATCGTGGTGATGTCCATATTATCTCTATGAGAGATATCATCTACTCCACAAACACCACAAGCAACACCTACGAGGTGGGCTTTACGGATGCGCAGCTGAAGTGGCTACAGCAGGATTTGGCACTTGTGCCGAAGGATAAAATGGTGGTGTTGGCAACACACATCAAACTGCACAACGAAACAAAGAACCATATTCCGGAGGTTACGGCTCTGCTTGGCGAGTACAAGGAGGCTCATATCTTTACGGGACACTCGCATATTCAGCGCAACTATCCTACGAGTGGCTCTACCAAAAAGGTTTTCGAGCACAATTTAGGTGCGATATGTGGCGCGGGCTGGTACTGTAAGATGGGCGAGGATGGCACTCCGAATGGTTACAACGTGTTTGTCGGTGAGGGGGCAACCTTTAGCGATTGGTATAGAATGGCGTATAACAAACGACTGGATAGCCGTTCGCAACAGATGCGCCTCTATCGTGGTGATGCCGTAACGGGCGCTGCGATGCCGAGTGCACCGGGCACTACGGATAATCCCGAGGGTGTGAAAGGCTTCTACAAGTTTAACTTTGCAGAGAATGTGTTGTTGGCAAATGTCTATAATGCCGACTCGAAGTGGAGCATAAAGGTCTACGAGGATGGTGTCTATTCCGGCGATATGACCTTGCTTCCATCATCGAACTATTCGATGTCTATCCTTATCGGAGATGGCACAGCCCAGAATCCGTTCCGTTTTGCAGCAGATGTGGCTACAGGTCAGGATCTCTACACCGCAGGTCTGTTGATGGGTATCCAGAGCCGCTACAAGAATGGAGAACCCCTTGGAAATTGCTGGTCGAACAATTACCATATGTATAAGTATGAGCTGAAAAATAAGGATGCGGCAATAAAGGTTGTAGCCATTGATAGATTCGGCAACGAATATACCGAAACCGAAATCACTGCTGGTACCGATTACACCCTTACTTCGGGCGACTATAAAACGGATGCGAATCTATAAAAGCAGAGAACAATGTTTGTAAAGTGTTTTGCAGGAGCTATCGTAGGCATCAAGGCTGTCAAGGTCGATGTCGAGGTTAATGTCGCAGGCGGAGGCTTGGGACTCTTCCTTGTGGGTTTGCCCGACAATGCTGTGAAGGAGAGTGAGCAGCGTATTCGCTCGGCCTTCGAGAATTCGCAACGCCGTATGACCGCCAAAAAGGTGGTGGTGAACCTTGCCCCTGCCGATTTGCGTAAGGAGGGCTCGGGCTTCGATTTGCCTATTGCGGTGGGTATCCTAGCGGCAACACAGCAGGTGCTCGACACGCGATTGAGCGAGACGATGTTTGTGGGTGAGCTCTCTCTTGATGGTGCAGTCAAGCCTGTTCGAGGCATACTTCCGTTGGCCGTTATGGCCAAGGAGAACAACCTTCGACGCATTGTTGTTTCGTCGGCTTCGGCCCACGAAGCAGCCGTAGTAGATGGTATCGAGGTGATACCTATCGCCAACTTGGCCGAGGTTATCGCCTACCTAAATAACGAGATAGATATTACACCTGCCATTGGCGAGGTGTCGGCCGAGGCCGAGCAACAGAGCCTCTATGCCGAGGATTTTGCCGATGTTAAGGGTCAGCGCGACGTGAAGCGCGCTTTGGAGATTGCTGCTGCGGGAGGTCACAATGTGCTGATGATTGGAGCGCCTGGCTCGGGAAAGACTATGTTGGCGCGCAGAATACCAACCATCATGCCTCCGATGTCGCTCGACGAGGCTGTCGAGGCCACAAAGATACATTCGGTGGCGGGCAAGTTGGGCGAAACCGTAGGTCTGATGACCAAACGTCCGTTCCGCGCTCCGCACCATCTCACTTCGCAGGTAGCTCTTATTGGCGGTGGCTCTACTCCGCAACCTGGCGAGGTTAGCTTGGCACATAATGGAGTATTGTTCCTCGATGAGCTACCCGAGTTCGGACGTAATGTGCTTGAGGTGTTGCGTCAGCCTTTGGAGGATAGAATGATTACCATCTCGCGAGCAAAATATAGTGTCGAATACCCTTCGAACTTCACGCTGATAGGCGCAATGAACCCTTGCCCGTGCGGATTCTATAACCATCCGACCAAGGAGTGTACTTGCCAGCCATTTGCCATCAATCGCTACTTCTCGCGTATCTCGGGCCCATTGTTGGATCGTATCGATATGCATATCGAGGTTGTCCCCGTACCGCTCGCAGAGATAAATGGCGAGCAGGTCGAGGAGTCGAGTGCCGAGATTCGCAAACGCGTGGTTGCTGCACGCGAGATTCAGTCGCGACGCTTTGCAGGAACGGCCATACACTCGAATGCGATGATGAATTCGGCCATGCTTCGCACCTTCTGCCCCTTAAGTCGCGAGGTGCGTGCTCTGTTGGAGAGTGCAATGAGCCGACTTAACCTCTCGGCTCGCGCCTACGACCGCATTATCAAGGTTGCTCGCACTATTGCTGACTTGGCGGGCGAAGAGAATATTGAGGCTCAGCATATTGCCGAGGCAATTAACTACCGAACTCTCGACCGCGATTCGTGGGGAAGATAGAGATATAATGAGGCTATCTCTCGCTCTGAATAGAAACAAAAAGATGGCTCTGCGAAGCCATCTTTTTATCGTTAAACGCTATGCTATTTAAGCCGATTAGCCAAAAATCTTCTTAAAGAACGAGCCAAAACCTTTCTTCTCTTTCGACTTTCCGTTCAACTTTTCGCGCAACTTCTCGTATGCAACCTCTGCGAGTAGACGGTCGTTGAATGCAACCTTCGGGTGCTTTACAGTGATTGTTTCGTAGTGCTCGATAGCAGTGTCGTACCAATCCTTAGCCTCCTCATCCATATCGTTATCCTTGCACATATCGCCCATCTTAGTGCTAATTTTAGCCAAGTGGTAGTGTGCGCTCAAGAACTTAGAGTGCTTTGGTGTAGCAGCCTCCAAATACTCGTGGTAGCAATCCATAGCCATAATCATACTAGACTCCACGCCTCGACCGAGGTCGTAAGCCAATGCCGTGTTGTACAATTCGTCCAACTCTTTTTTGCTCAACTCTGCCATAATAATATTGTAAGTTTAGAATTAGTAGATTAATCTAAGTACAAAGATAGAAAAAAGTGACAATAAAATGGCCGATTCTCCAAGTTTTTTAGATTAAGATTACTATCTTTGTTGTGTTATGAAGAGATTGTTTTGTGCATTGATGAGTTTTGTATTGGCATTTGCTGCGATGCTTGCACTCTCTTGTGAGGCAACGGCTTCGGAGTTGCGTACAACGGTGTATAGCAGAGGGATGAATGGTTACTCCACATTCCGCATTCCAGCAATTGTGCGTACAAACGACAACACACTGCTCGCATTTGCCGAGGCTCGTCGTGATGGCGTGGGTGATGCGGGCAATATAGACTTGGTGGTGCGACGCTCGGTGGACGGAGGCGCTTCGTGGAGTGATATTATTGTGGTGTGGAACGATGCTGAGAATACTTGTGGCAACCCCGCCCCTGTGGTAGACAGAGCAACGGGTCGTGTGGTGTTGTTGATGACTTGGAATCGTGGCGAAGATCGTGAGCGTGCCATTATGCGACGCCAGTCGAAGGATACTCGACGAGTCTTCATCTGCCACTCCGACGATGATGGCCTTAGCTGGAGCAAGCCTCGCGAGATAACCTCCACGACCAAGCACGACGATTGGGCTTGGTATGCTACAGGACCTTGTCACGCCCTACAGCTGCAACACAAGCCGTTCAGAGGTCGCCTTGTTGTTCCTTGCGTACATTCGCTATACGAAAATGGCAAGACCTACTATAATGCTCACCTTATCTATTCGGACGATGGTGGCACTTCGTGGTCGATAGGTGCTACACTCAAAGGTGGCAACGAGTCGACTATAGCCGAGCGAGCCGACGGCTCCATTATGCACAACTCGCGTTGGCAGCGCGGTGCAATGAAGTATGCTCGTCACTACGCCATAAGTTGTGACGGAGGTGTCACTTCGGGCGAGGTTGTGCGCGATGCGGTGCTTATCGAGCCTGTGTGTCAAGGCACGATAATTGGCTATTCGCCTGCAGGTCGAGCTACCAATCATCTGCTCTTCTGCAACCCAGCCTCGACAAAGCGTCGTGAGCGACTCACCTTAAGACAGAGCCATGATGGAGGCCTAACATGGAGCGATGGCTTGCTTATAGAGGAGGGTGCTTCGGCATACTCTGATATGGTGATTCTCAAACGCAAGCAGATTGGTGTTATTTTCGAATGTGGCGAAAAGTCACCATACGAGCGCATCGATTTTCGTGTAGTCGAACGCTTGCCTCGACACCTCTAATTCTGCACCCTCAATTTTTTATTCTCGATTAAGATTACTATCTTTGTCGTGTTATGAAGAGATTTTTCTATACGATTGCAGTTTTTGCAGTGGCCTTTGCTCTGTTGTCGTGCGCTTCGGAGGGGGATCCTCTCGAGCGTAAGTTCTATACCTGCGACTTCGAGGGTAGTTATTGGGATGCGTTGGTTGATAGTAGCGTCAATGGCGAAAATCTCCTGAATGGCACTATCACGCCGTCGTGGCACGACCAAGCGAGTGACCTTGCAGGCGAGGTGTCGCAACCATACCCTGGCTATTGGGAGGGTGTGGCGCTCTCGAACCACTGCAGCACCGATTGCGTTGCGAATGGATCGCCACGAGATCAGCTCTATGCCTATGTCAATGCAGCCTACTCTGGTAAGAATTTTCTCATCTGCAACGCCTTTATGAATAGCCCCTACATCCGCTTCGAGAGCAAACGAAGCTACATCAAGAGTATGCGAGTGGCCCTTACCACCTATTCGTACAACGCCACAATGAATGGTAACCATCTAACCCCTGCACTCGCTGCCAACGAGTCTATTTGGGTCGAGGCGGTGGGCTATACCATCGACGATAATGGCGTGGAGCACGAGGAGGCGACCTCGACATTCTACCTATATAAAAATGGAAGGCCTGCATTCGACGGTTGGGAGCGATGGTATCTGACATCACTGCCGATGGTTGATAAGGTGGTCTTCAATATCAAGTGGGATGGAGTGGGCGAGTACAACCCATATCCAGCCTATTTTGCTATAGACGATATCGAGGTGGTGCGTACCGAGAAGATTGAAGAGTAACCAAAACTATTTATATTATGAGAAAGATCTATTCATTTTTGATTTGTGCAGTTGTGGCTGCAGTTATGGTGGGTTGTGCCGAGCAGAAGCCACAACCTAAAGAGGAGTTGTCGTTCACTCAGCTTATGGAGCAGAGCACTCCAGAGCAGATTAAGGCGTGGTACGATGGCGCATCGTGCCTCAGCGAGGAGTACACCAAGGCTCACGCTGCCGAGTTGCGTGCACAGAAGAAGTTGTTGGTGTTCGACCTTGATGGTACTTTGTCGAACCACCGAAGCCCAATGCCAGAGGCTAACCGTGCATTGCTCGATGCTCTCGGCAAGAAGTATCACATTGTAATGTGTGGCGCAGGTAATGCACCTCGCATCTTCAAGCAGATGGAGCAGTACCCAATCAACATCATAGGTAACTACGGTATGCAGCACGCAACTGTTGTAGATGGCGAGTTGAAGTTCACCAAGGAGACATCCTACGAGGTCGATAAGGCATTCTTCCAGGAGAAGACCGACTATCTTCGTCAGAAGTATGGCTACACCGAGTACGATGGCGACCCTATCGAGTACCACCAGAGCGGTATGGTGACATTTGGCTTGCTTGGCACCAAGGCTGCAAAGGAGAAGAAGCACGTCTTCGACCCAGACCGCGCAAAGCGTCGCGTGATGTATCCTGAGGTGTTGGAGATTTTCAAGGATTATACAGTGTTTATCGGCGGCTCTTCGTCGTTCGATATTGTGGCTAAGCAGTACAACAAGTACGATGCAACACTGGAGTATGCCCACTTGCACGGCTACACCAAGGATCAGATCATCTTCTTCGGTGATGATATGGGCGACGGCGGTGGCGACAGCCACGTACGCTTGGGCGGTATGGACTATATCCACGTGCTCGACTACACCCGCATCCCCGAGATGGCGGCCTTCCTCCTTGAGTAACGAAGGATATACAGGCAAAACAGAGAGCCCGTCTAATACGTTAGACGGGCTCTCTCGTTGTCTAGAGTATCTTCTTCACAAGCGAGAACATCTTGTAGGGCATATACCTAAAAGGTATATCGAGCCAGGTTGGTGTGGTCACCACAGCGCGACGATGCGAGAATACGTCGAACGACTCCTTGCCGTGATACGACGACATACCCGAGTTGCCGACACCGCCAAATGGCAATCGCTCGTTGGCGATGTGCATAATGGTGTCGTTTACACACGCGCCGCCCGACGAGGTGTGTTTCAGTACGTGTTTTGCCGTTTTGTTGTCGCCAAAGTAGTAGAGCGCGAGAGGTTTTTCGCGATTGGTCACAAATTGTATTGCCTCGTCAATCTCCGAGAAGGTGACAATCGGAAATATCGGGCCGAAGATCTCCTCCTGCATTATAGGGCTCTCGGGCGAGACGTTGTCTACGATGGTCGGAGCAATATATCGCTCGTTCTTGTCGTGCTCTCCGCCAAAGACCACGTCGGCACCTTCGAGATAGCCCACAAGGCGGTCGAAAGCCTTGTCGTTTACGATGCGTACAAAGTGTTTGCACTCCTTAGGATTCTCGCCCAAAAGGCTCTTAAATTCGGTGCGTAATGCCTCGATTAGGTTGCTCTTAACATCCTTGTGCACAAGCAGATAGTCTGGTGCAATGCAGGTCTGTCCCGCGTTGAGGCTCTTGCCCCAAGCGATGCGACGAGCCACTGTTGAGAGCTTTGCAGCCTTATCTACAATGCAAGGACTCTTGCCTCCGAGCTCCAGGACTACAGGTGTGAGATTCTTCGCGGCTGCGGCCATAACCTTGCGACCAAGCGAAGGGCTACCCGTAAAGAAGATTATATCGTATCTCTGCTCGAGAAGTGCAGTGTTTACATCGCGGTTACCTTGCACCACGGCAATATACTCCTTGTCGAATGTCTCGGCAATGAGCTGCTCGATAACCTTCGAGACGTTCTCCACATAGGGCGAAGGTTTCAATATTGCGGTACATCCTGCCGATATTGCTCCCACAAGCGGATTGAGCAAGAGCTGCACGGGGTAGTTCCACGGAGATATGATAAGCGCATTTCCGAGCGGCTCGCTTATCACCTTGCTGCGCGACGGAAACATCTTCAGTGGTGTGGAGTAACGCTTTGGCGAGGCCCATTCTTTGAGGTGGCTAATGTGGTTGTCGATCTCGCCCAAGACAATACTAAGTTCGGTGAGGTAGGCCTCCTCGTACGACTTGTGCAGGTCGGCCCACAGAGCCTCGGCAAGTGACTTTTCCCACTTGCGAAGCGCAGCCTTGAGTGCCTTGAGTGCCGATATACGGAACTCAATGTCGAGCGTCTTGCCACTGCGGAAGAGCTCTTTCTGAGCAGCTACAATCTCTACAATCTGCTCGGTTGGTGTGTTTGTAATAGCCATTATCTCTTTTTTCCCGTAAAGTTATCCATAGAATGGTAAATTCCAAAGCCTTTGCCAAAAATCCAATCAAAAAGTTTTGTCGGAAGTATTCCCTGCATCAATCGCACAAAGTGATAAGGGAACGGAATCAGCTTGGTGACAACCTTCAGATTCTTGTTTCGCTCTATGGCGCAAATTATCTGTCGAGCGGCATACTCGGGCTTCATAAGCGGAACGATGGGCGACTTCACGCCATCGAACATACCTGTTTTAATATAGTATGGGGCGATGGTGGTGATTCTCACCTTGCTCTTCATCTGCTCCAATTCGATTCGCACAGAGTCGGACCAACCGATAACGGCCCACTTACTAGCTGCGTAGACGCTCATTCGAGGGTTGGAGATAAGACCTCCAGCCGACGAGATGTTGCAGATGTGTCCACTATCTCGTGCAATCATATCGGGCAGAAACTGAAGCGCAACCACCATCGGTGCAACGGTGTTGATGTTCATCGTGCGATGTATCTCGGTGGTATTGCACTGGTCGAAAGTCTTGTTGCTAGTGATGATGCCTGCGCAATTTATCAAGATATCAATCTCGCCCACCTCTTCCTTCACCTGCTTGGCGGTTGCAACCACCTTCTCTTCGTTCGAGATGTCGATGCAGTATCCAACTACCTTGCCCTTTGCAGATAGTTCGTTCAAGGTGCTCTCTATGTTTGCTTGGTTGATGTCCCAAATAACAAGCGCGGATGCGCCCTTGTCGAGGGCCATCGCTCCCATAAGTCTGCCTATGCCCGACGCTCCGCCGGTAATAAGCACTCGTTTGTTGTTGAATTTTCCCATAACTCTTTGTAGTTTTTACTCCTCTGCGGAGTGTAACGAGCCATTTCGACTTAGCTCGATGGGACAAATATCGTATGCAATCTTCAAACCGAAAAATTTAAGGTATCGGCAGCCGAATTGAGGTGGTAAATTTATTATATGGGGTAAAATCTAGAAATATGTGGCGAAAAATGAGAGGTGTGTTGTCGATTACGAACACTTTTTGGGCTCTTTTCTACCTATGACAACAAAAAAATAGACACTCTCGCTCGAGAGTGCCTACCTTTCCGTGAAGAGTAATGATTACTTCTTCTTATCGTAGCGCTTTGCGTAACGGCTCATAAACTTATCCACACGACCGGCGGTATCTACCAACTTCATCTTACCAGTGTAGAATGGGTGAGATGTGTTAGAGATTTCCATCTTATACACGGGATAGGT
>JAZLDJ010000082.1:0-5520 GCA_045614685.1 Alistipes sp.
ATAGATACCGCCTACGGTAAGGTCGTGGCCTGTGGTATTACCAACAACGGTGATATCGCCCTCGTTCACAAGTGTTGCATTGTCGAAGTTGAACTCCTTGTTGGCCGCAGCGATGATACCTCCTACGCGTGTAATCTTTGCGTTGTCGGCACTCTCCTTGTAGGAAATGTTTCCAACATTCTTGATGACACCTGTCGATGCGCTGTGCATCGAGCCCGAGTAGTTTGCTGCAATACCTCCGACCTGGATATTGGTACCAGTACAGCAAGTTTTCTCGCCAAGAGAGATATCGCCATAGTTTGTGTAGCCATTAACAACCTTTACCGAGCCGCCACCACCCAACGCAGCAACCATACCTGCAAGACGAATCTCACCAGTGGCAGTTGTTGCATTGAACGACAAGTTACCATGGTTACTACACTCGGTCATTACATAGGTGCTACCTGTTACATTACCGATGATACCACCCATACGGATGTTACCCTTGAGATGCGAAGTGATGGTGATGTTACCATAATTGTGGCTATTGGTGATATTCACAGTTCGAGCATCATTCGAGTTCAAGCCCAACAAACCACCCGACTGAACCTCGCTAAGGGTTGTAGGAGAGTTGATTGTGAATGCACCATAGTTAGCACAATCGGTAATATTGATAGTATTCTTCAGAGCATCCAACTCTGGCATAAGGGCACCCACTCGCACGCCACCTGTCAATGTACCGCTCACGGTGATTGCTCCCTTCTCTTGCTTGGCATCGGCCGAGCCATTCACGCAATTGGTGAGCTTTGGACAGATAAAGGTGATACCGCTCAAGCGGAGTGTATAGGCACTCTCGCCAACGAAAGAGATGTTACCCAAGTTTGTGGCATTGCTGATTGCACCATCCTTGGCGTGACACACAATACCCGAACAGTAGACGGCATAGCCCAACTTACCAATCTCGATATCTGCGCTATTCACAAGGTTCGAGAACTCCTTGGTCGACGACGATACACCTACGATACCGCCCACATATACGTTCACCTCGCCTGGTGCCTCGTAGTCAATCTTGATATTACCCGACACCGAGCAATTCTCCACTACGGCATTCTCGCTCGCAATCACACGCGCCAAAGCACCAACCACCTCGCGCTTTGTCTCGACGATATTCACGTCGGCCAAGCGAAGGTTCTTAACCGATACCATTGTGGTATCGAACAACGGAGCTGTCAAGCCCTTGATTGCGTAGTTGCCACCATCGAGCACGAACTCGGTCTTGTTCATAATCGAGGTCCACTCCTTGCCTGTCATATCTACATCGGCAACAACCTTTGCGCTCTTGAATGTGGCATCTGCACCGAAGTTATCGGCATTTGCAGCAAACAAGCGCAACGACGACTCGTCGTAGATGAGGAATACATCGTTTGTAGCGCTTGCCTTATACTCGAATGGAGCAAACTCGCGCACAACACCTGCCTTTACGCTCTTCTCGCCCTCGGCTGTAAAGCTTACGGTCATAGAGTCGGTTGCGGTGTAGAGCGTTGCTGTAACTACACCATAGCTACCCGCTGGCACAGCCACATAGATTGGAGTTGCCTCAGCACCGAGAGTCAAGCCCTCGCCAAACGACACAGTCACGCTATTCGAAGCATCGGCATGAGCTGTCAACTCGCCACTTGCGCAATCCACATCGAAGTTTCCTGCAAGTTTACCCTCCTCGACAGCGATAGTCATAGCCTTGAGCGAGACCTCGCCCTTAGGAGCAAAGCAAAGTACACCCGCAAGGTGCTGCAACGCTACAGCGTCGCCCTCATCCTGCACATAGGCACACATTGGAGTTGCACCCTCGGCAAATGTTCCAGCCTCGTAGTTCTGATTTGCAAGGAATGTCACAACCTGCTTTCCCTCATCGACCGCTACAGCATCATCGGCTGGTGCAGGATAGACAATATGACGTGGATAGCCCAATACGCCATCCACCAAGAATGCAGCGCGCTGCTTGCCGTGTGCCGCCTCGCTCAAAGGCTGCGATGCCACGCCATTTACAGCAATCTTGTCGCCCGCACTCCAGTAGAGCGGATAGGTGTCACCCTCCTTCTCAGCAATGTGAGTACGAGAACCCTCGAGCGAGAGGGTAATCTCGGTCTGCACACCAACCACCTGTGGCGCAACATCCTCGATTGCATCTGTCACACACGCGCACGCGAAAAAAGCGACAAATGCCATCATTAGTTTTGTAAAATTTCTCATAGCTATTTAGGTTTTAAGTTTCAGTTTGCCATTTTTATATACTGCACCACTACAAAGTTAATAAAAATAATAACAACACCTATATCTATTTATATTTTTTCACACTCACGACTCACATTTTTTCATAACCATGCAATGTTAAATAATTGTTAAATTTGACAAACTTTGTTGGTTACTTATCCAATTATTCATACCTTTGTAAAGATTAGAAGCTGAAAACAATCGAATCTAAACTATATTTATGGGAGAAATTTACTACGTAATGGTCGCAATTCTTGCGATTTTGGCAGTTTCGGGACTCTACGTTGGAGTAACAAACGACGCCGTAAACTTCTTGAACTCAGCTATCGGCTCACGCGCCGCTAAGTTCCGTACAATCCTCATCGTAGCATCGATCGGTATCATTGTCGGAGTGCTAACATCGAGCGGTATGATGGACGTGGCACGACACGGAATGTTCCATCCGAACCTCTTCACATTCAGGGAAGTTATGATGCTCTACGTGGGTGTGATGTTCGCGAATGTCATCTTGCTCGACATCTACAATTCGCTGGGTCTACCAACCTCCACAACCGTGTCGCTCATATTCTGTTTGCTCGGTTCGGCGGTGGCGGTATCACTCTTTAAGATTGGCTCCGACCCAACAATTTCGTTTGCACAATTGGGCGAATACATCAACACCACGCGTGCTATGGGTGTGGTTTCGGCAATCTTGCTCTCGGTGATTCTCGCATTTGCGGTGGGTACCCTCGTGATGTGGATTTCGCGAACAATATTCTCGTTCCGCTACATGACTATGTTCCGTCGCTTCGGAGCTATTTGGTGCGGTGTTTCGCTCACATCAATTCTCTATTTTGCACTCTTCAAGGGTTTGAAGGGCGTACTCAAAGGTACTGCATTTATTGAGTGGGTAGATAGCCACCTTGTTGTTTCGCTCCTCGCAGCGTGGGTAGTATGTTCGTTGCTCCTCTTCTTCTTGCAGCTCTTCCGCGTAAATATCTTGCGCGTAACCATCCTCGCAGGAACATTCTCGTTGGCATTGGCATTCGCTGGTAACGACCTCGTAAACTTCATCGGTGTACCTATCGCAGGTTTGGAGGCCTTCACCACATCGAGTGCAGCAGGGGGAGATGTCACCATGTTGATGGATTCGTTGGCACAACCTTCGACCGGCTCAAGTTCGTCGAATCTCATCTACATTATCATATCGGGCGTAATTATGATTATCACGCTCTGGACTTCGCGCAAGGCTATGAACGTATCGCAGACAGAGCTTTCGCTCTCATCTGCGGGCGACGATGGCGGCGATGTTCAGTTCTCATCTTCGATGTTCTCGCGTGCTTTGGTTCGTGCGGCAGTAAACACTTCGCGATTCTTCGACAAGATAACTCCAACAAAGGTTAAGAACTTTATGGAGAAGCGTTTCGAGTATGCCGACGTAGAGCATAGTGGTGCGCCATACGATATGATTCGTTCGACCGTAAACCTCACCTCGGCCTCGTTGCTTATCGCGCTCGGTACATCGTTGGGATTGCCGCTTTCTACAACCTATGTATGCTTTATGGTGGCGATGGGTTCGTCGTTGGCCGACAAGGCGTGGGGCCGCGAGAGTGCCGTATACCGTATCACAGGTGTATTCACCGTGGTTATGGGATGGTTCGTAACTGGCTTCGGTGGATTCATCATCGCCTTTATCATCGGACTATTGTTGATGTGGGGCGGAAACTGGGCATTCGGAATAATCACACTCCTCTGCCTCTATATGTTCATCCACTCGAACTTTATGCCTAAGAAGAAAAAGGAGGAGAAGAAAAAGGATGAGGCAAAGGTACGCGAAAACCTCGTGGACAACACTATGACCACCGTATCGGAGACCGTTAAGGCTACTACCCGCATCTACAACCGCACCATCGTGGCGTTGATGAAGGAGGATCGCAAGGCGTTGAAGGATCTCACGGCGGAGGCTAGCGAGATGTACGAGGAGAATCGTCGTCTCAAGTACTCGATTGCCTCTACCTTGCGTAGCACATACGGCTCCGACCTCAACCTCTCGCTCTACTATGTTCAGATTCTCGACTATCTGAACGAGATTACCAAGGCTTTGGTACACGTTACCCGTCCTTCGTTCGAGCATATCGACAACAACCACACAGGTTTGAGCAAGGTGCAGTCCGAGCGACTTATGTCGATAAATGCCGACGTAAACGAGATCTACTCGCGCATTATATATATGTTCACATCGAACGACTTCTCTACCATCGACGAGGTATTGACCATGCGTGACAATCTCTTCGAGCGCCTCGCAGAGTCTACCAAGGAGGAGTTGGGCCGCATCACAGCTGGCGAGTCGAACTCGCGTGCAGGAATGCTCTTCCTCGGCATCATCTCCGAGACCAAGACTATGGTGTTGCAGTCGCGTAACTTGCTCAAGTCGAGAAGATACTTCATCGAGCAGGAGGGTAAGGTTATTCGTCAATCGCGCATCTACGAGTAAAAAAGATATTTAGAGCGGCAAATTTTGCACTGCTCTTCGATAAACGAGTCCTCACATAGGTAACTATGCTGCGGACTCGTTTTCTTGTTTAGTACAGAATTTTCTCGCTCTAAATAACTTTTTGCAAACCTTGCAATCATCTATTTAAAGTGCAATTTTGTGCGTCTACACCTATTTATATTATATTCCATCCATTCATTTCAGAAGTCGTGAAATGTGGTGCAGATTACGGCTTATCACAAGAAATCTAAAAAATGAATTTTAAGCAGATGGTTGCAAGGCTTGCGAAAATCCCCGAGATAGGGGAATCAACTTCTAATTTCTTGTCAGAAGGCACACCACCCCACAACCTTAAAAAATCAGAGGTGATTGAGGGAATTTCTTGCCAAACAAGAACTGACGCACGAAGCAAGTGCAGAGGCAAATTTATTTGCACTATGCCTTGCAAGAAGGAAGAAAACAAAGTTAAGCCCGATGCGCAGCATACTAAAGCGTATGTGAGCAATCGGGCTATCGATGTTTTGGTGAAAAATTCACCAATCAGAATGATTTTTCAATTTCTTGTCAGAAGGCGTGAGATGTGGTGTATTGCAAAAGAAAGGCCCTCGGGATAGTACACAACGTACAGCCCGAGGGTCTTTACTTTTAGCGATGTGCCGCAGATTACGGCTTATGACAAGAAATTTTATTTCTTTTTGAGAGCAGCGTGCGGAGCAGCCAAACGTGCGATAGGCACACGGAATGGCGAGCAGCTTACATAGTTGAGACCTGCGTAGTGGCAGAACTCTACCGACGAT
>JAZLDJ010000083.1:0-2551 GCA_045614685.1 Alistipes sp.
ACGCCTGCATAGACAACAGTGTTGGTAGTCGCACCTGTCTTGGTGATATTACCATTGTTGGTGTAACCATCAAAAATCTCCGCCTTGCCATAAACACGGCCAACCACACCGCCTACGTGGGTAGCACCACCTGTTGATGAGGTCTCGGTGAACTCAATGTCTCCATTGTTTACAAGGTTGCTGTGGCCCGTCGATGCGTAACCAAACACACCTCCGATTCGGCCAGCCTTACCTACACCACCAACTTGTCCTTCAACAACTATTTTTCCGTTGTTGGTGATATTGCTGACAGCACCTCGCTCTGTAGCAGCAGCACAACCACCCATATAGAACTCTGCAAGAATTACAGCATCCTTCGACACGGTGATATTACCGTTGTTGATCGCGCCACTTGCAGGTCCGAAATTCGCATCGATACCGTTGGCACTGATGCCTCCCAAATACATTCGGTAACCAGTGAATGAACCTCCGAAAGTTATATTTCCGTGGTTATGGCAGTCTACCAAGTTGTATGAGTTCTCCGAGCTAACACCTGAGATTGAGAGTGGTTGTCCCTCGATCTTGGCAGCGTCGGTGGTGAGGATAGAGAAATGGGCATTTACTGTCACATCTCCGTAGTTGACGAACTTGTTGATTGCGGCAGTTGTCTTGTAGGCAACACCTCCCGAAATCGAAGTTACACGCTCCGAAGCCGATGCAACATTGACGATATTTCCCTCTACCAATACATCTCCATCGGCATTGTTCGCGCAGTTGGAGAGTGGTTGGCGGTGGAAACCTGCGAAACCACCGATGCGGTAGTAGTAGTTTCCGGTCTTAGGCTCCTCCATTGTCGATGCGAGCACTCTGATTGGTCCGTTGTTCGAGCAATCTGCTGTAGAGCCGCTATCGGCGTTACCATACATAAGAGCTCCGACGCCACCAGCCAATACACCGATGATTCGAGCCTCCTTGGTAACCTCAATCTTGCCGTAGTTGTGCAGATTTTTGTGGTGGGTACCGGTGGTGTAGCCTACGACACCTCCGATTGAGAGGTGGTGTGCAGTGCCACTCGCGGTTACTGTTCCGCGATTCTCGCAGTCGGAGATATTGGAGTTCCAAAGACCTGCTGCGATACCTGCAATACCCGCAGTACCGCTCTGTCCGGCTTGTCCGTATGCGGTACCATTGAAAGAGATGGCTCCATAGTTCTTGCAGTTGGTGAATGCGCCGCCTGCACTATTTCCCGAAGGGCTGATACCTACGACACCTCCGACAAATGGTCTATGCCTAAATGCTGCGCAATCCTCATACTTAACAGCACCCTTGTTCTCGCAGTTGTCAATGCAGGTGTAGGTGACAGTTGTGCCATCGGCTGCAAGACCATTTGATGCATAGCCTACAATGCCTGCAATTGCCGGGCATAGCGCTGTATGATTATCTGAAGAAGAAATATCCAGAATGGTTGCATTGGCGTGGTTTATACAGTTGGTTACCATTACACCCTTTGTCAAACCTACCAATCCACCCATCGCTACCACACCATATGCCGAATCGTATTTCTCGTTCAATGCTATCTCGTTATCCATTGTGAGAGCACCCGAAACCTCGCAATTTGTAAGCGATGCAGGCTCTCCCGTACCGGCTGAAATAAGCGAACAAGCGATTGCACCCAAGATAAAGCGATCATTCGAGTATATATTCACATCGGTCAGCTTCACATTCTTGATCTGCGCCTCAGTGGTTATGAACAACGGAGCCTTCAGACCCTTGATTTCGAAGCCCTTGTCGCTACCGCCATCGAAGGTGATTGCAGGGAAGCGGTCGATACCGTGCCAATCCTCCACGTTCGACATATCGAGCGATGCCGCTACGCGAACCGAAGTCACCGAGCCGAGCAAACCTACCTCCGACATCTTCGCCAAGCGCACCAAGTCGGCCTCGTTCTCGATTACCAACTCTCCGCTAACAGGCGATGCCGTAGCGTTAGGTATGAATGTAACCTCGCCAAACTCCTTTACAACGCCCGCCTTTACAGGGTGGTTGTCGCTGTTGAAGCGAACTACCATTGCGTTGTTCTCAGCCTCGTTGGTGAAGAGGGTAATGGTGTATATGCCGTGCTCACCGGCAGGAACTGCCACATAGATTGGTGTAGCCTCAGCACCGAGAGCCAAGCCCTCGCCAAACGACATTGTGATAGTGTTCGATGCATCCTCGTGAGCAGTCAAAGCGCCACTCTCGCAATCCACATCGAAGTTACCTGCGATAGCACCTGTCTCGGCAACCACAGTCATCGAGGTCAAGGTCTTGTCACCCTTGACTGCCAGGCGAAGAATACCTGTGAGGTGGTGAATCTCCACTGCAGGGAGCTCCTCCTCACCCTCGGCTGCAGCGGCTGCATAGCCATACATCGGAGCTGTGCCGCTCTCGAATGTGCCGACGGTGTAGTTTTGCGTTGCAGGGAATGTTACGGGGTAGAGTCCCGAAGTTGCTGCCACAACGCCCTCTGCAGGTGCAGGGTAGACGATGTGGAATGGTCGCTCGATGTCGCCATCAAGCGAGAATACTGCAG
>JAZLDJ010000084.1:0-8512 GCA_045614685.1 Alistipes sp.
AATTGTTGGCATTTTAAACCTTTAATTTGTTAATAATCACGGGGGTTTGACGCCCCAAATCTCTATTTCTTTGTGCCAAAAGGCCCGCAAAGGTAAGCATTTTTTTTGGATTACAATATATATATGCAACTTTTTTTGCCCAAAAGTGGCCGATTTTTCAGCGATTTAGCCCTTTTCGGGGCCTATTCTTATTCTTTTTTCTTATGTTTTTGCCAACAAAATAACGTGCGCTTATTACGCAATTTGTAAGCTACTGATTTTTAATATGTTGAAAATTTCGTGTTTGGCGAATTTTGCGAGTTATTAACAATCTGCTAGGATATCGTAAAATTTTTGAAAAATTGAGAAAAAGAGAGGGTCGAAAGAGGGGTTTAGGGGTGTCAGGGCCTTAGGGATAAAGAGAGCAAGATAGCATAAAGAATTTAGGGAGTTTAGAGAGTTTAGAAAACTTAGGGAGTCTGTAGTTAAACTCCTTAAATTCACTAAAATCCCTAAACTCCCTCTATCTATAATAAATAATACGCGCCCGCTACTCGAACGAGTGGTGGAGAATCAGAGGTAGCGCCTCGCGCCAGAAAGCCCAATTATGTTTGCCATCACGAACACGAAACTCGACAGGCACTTTTTCACGCTTCATCTCGACGAAGAGGTCGATGTTTGTAGAGATGATTCCATCGTCGTCACCACAGTCCATCATCCAACGCACCGAGCGAAGCTTTTCGAGCTCCTCGGCAGAGGCATTTCGGACATACTCAACAGGGGAGGTTATAGCCACCGACCAGTACCATCCGATGTTCTCGTATTTCCTCACCGTGTTGGGGCGATAACGGTGGTCGAGAAGGCCACTTGTGGAGTATGCTGCGCAGAACATTTCGGGGTGTCGCTGAGCGTAGACAAACGAGCCTCCGCCACCCATCGAAAGACCGGCGATAGCACGACCCTCTTTCGAAGCTATAGTGTTGAATTTCTTGTCGATATGAGGAATAAACTCCTCGAAGAAGAAGTCCATATAATTCCAATTTTCGACATTGAAATAGCCCATATTTTTACCACCATTTCGCTCGCTCTCGCCACGCGCATCGGGCATCACGATAATCATCTTTTTTGCCTCACCTTTGGCGATTGTGGCATCGGCAATTGCCTGCACATTTCCACCTCTTTGACCCTCGGCTCGCACCCACGAATTGTGCGTTCCCCAAGCACCGTGAAGGAGGTACAAGACGGGGTATTTTTCGCCCGTTTTCTTGTAGCCGTCGGGGAGGTAGACCGAATACTCTTTCTCTACGCCAAGAATCTCGCTTTTGATAGTAAATTGCTTGACTACACTCTGCGCCTGTGCCGACATCACAACAAGAAGCGCGAGTGCCAAAAATGCGGTAATTTTTCTCATATTTTAAAGGTTTTATATGTTGCTTTCGACAAAGTTACGAAAAGTTTTGCAAATTTCTCAACCATCAGCTCTCAACTCTCAACTTTTTTCGCTATCTTTGGCGGTTGAATGTGCGCGCAAGAGCGCACGCAAGGAGATGCAGAAGGCAAAATGCAGAAGGCAGAATGCAGAATTAGAAAATAAATAAAGCCTTTCCAAGGGAGGGAAATCTCCAAGAGGGGAAGAAAAATCCCAGAAGGGAAAGAAAAATCCCAAAGGGGAAAATCGGAGGCGATTGAGGAAATTTTGTGCGTTACGCAGTGGCGGAAAGCGGAGCATACTTGGCGTATGTGAGCATTTACGACGCAAGTAAGGTGCAAAATTTACCAATCGAAACGATTTACAGTACAACGAGCAAGAAGATAACAAAAACAAAATAAAGAAAACTATGGAGTATAATTTTAAAGAGATTGAAGCCAAATGGCAGCAAGAGTGGAAGGAGCGTGGCATCTACAAGGTGGATGTTGATAATTCGCGTCCGAAGTTCTATGTGTTGGATATGTTCCCTTATCCGTCGGGAGCTGGTTTGCACGTAGGTCACCCACTCGGTTATATCGCATCGGACATCTATTCGCGCTACAAGAGATTGTGTGGCTACAATGTGTTGCACCCAATGGGTTACGACGCATTCGGTTTGCCAGCCGAGCAGTATGCTATTCAGACAGGTCAGCACCCTGCAGTAACCACCGAGCAGAACATCGCTCGCTATCGTGAGCAGTTGGACAAGATTGGTTTCTCGTACGACTGGAGCCGTGAGGTACGTACCTGCGAGCCTGAGTACTACAAGTGGACTCAGTGGGCATTCCTCAAGATGTTCGCTCACTACTATAACACCGCATCGCAGAAGGCCGAGCCTATCGCCGACCTCGTGGCACACTTCGAGCAGAAGGGTACCGAGGGTATCGCGGCTGCTTGCACCGCAGAGTTGAACTTCTCGGCTGAAGAGTGGAACGCAAAGAGCGAGGCAGAGAAGGAGCAGGTGTTGCAGAACTACCGCCTTGCCTTCCGTGCTGACACTATGGTAAACTGGTGTCCTGCACTCGGCACCGTACTCGCAAACGATGAGGTGAAAGATGGTTTGTCGGTGCGTGGTGGTCACCCAGTGGAGCAGAAGCGTATGAAGCAGTGGTTGCTCCGCGTGACAGCCTACGCTCAGCGTATGCTCGACGGACTCGACAGCCTCGAGTGGAGCGAGTCACTCAAGGAGATTCAGCGCAACTGGATTGGTCGCTCGGAGGGTGCGCAGGTATTCTTCGATGCCGAGATGGCAAATGGCGAGACGCGCAAACTCGAAATCTTCACCACACGCCCTGACACAATCTTTGGCGTAACCTTCATGGTTGTAGCTCCGGAGCACGAGTGGATTGCAGATATGACCACGGCCGAGCAGAAGGAGGCCGTAGAGGCTTACATCGAGCAGACCAAGAAGCGCTCGGAGCGTGAGCGTATCGCCGAGACAAAGCGTGTGAGCGGTGTATTCACTGGCTCGTACGCTACAAATCCATTCACCGGCAAGCGCATTCCAATCTACGCATCGGATTATGTATTGGCAGGCTACGGAACAGGTGCTATCATGGCTGTCCCTGCTCACGACTCGCGCGATTACGCATTCGCACGCCACTTTGGTTTGGATATCGTACCTGTAGTCGAGGGTGGAAACCTCGAGGAGGCATCGTACGACGCAAAAGAGGGTTGCCTCATCAACTCGGACTTCCTCAATGGCAAGGATGTTAAGGTTGCCATCGTGGAGATGTTTGCCGAGGTGGAGAAGCGTGGACTTGGTAAGAAGCTCGTAAACTATCGTCTTCGTGACGCCATATTCTCGCGCCAGCGCTACTGGGGTGAACCATTCCCAATTCGCTACAAGGGCGATGTTGCACTTCCTCTCGACGAGAGCGAGTTGCCACTCACATTGCCACCAATCGAGAACTTCGGACCTACCGAGCAGGGCGAGCCACCATTGGCACGCGTAGAGGGTTGGGAGTATGAGCTCTCGACAATGCCTGGTTTCGCAGGTTCGTCGGCATACTACCTCCGCTATATGGACCCTCGCAACTCGGAGGCTCTCGTATCGAAGGAGGCAAACGAGTATTGGCGCAGCGTAGACCTCTACATCGGAGGTATCGAGCACGCTACAGGTCACTTGATGTACTCGCGTTTCTGGAATATGTTCCTCTACGACCTCGGTTACGTATGCGAGAGCGAGCCATTCCGCAAGTTGGTAAATCAGGGTATGATTCAGGGCCGTTCGAACTTCGTATATCGCGTGGTTGGTACAAACAAGTTCGTGTCGCTCAACCTTCGCAAGGAGTACGAGACTCAGGAGATTCACGTAGACGTAAACATCGTGAAGAATGATATTCTCGACCTCGAGGCATTCCGCGCTTGGAGACCTGAGTTTGCTGATGCTGAGTTTATCCTCGAGAACGACCAGTACATCTGCGGCTGGGCTGTAGAGAAGATGTCGAAGTCGATGTTCAACGTCGTAAACCCAGACTATATCGTCGAGCAGTATGGTGCCGACACCTTGCGTATGTACGAGATGTTCCTCGGTCCATTGGAGCAGTCGAAGCCTTGGGATACCAACGGTATCGATGGTGTTCACAAGTTCTTGCGTAAGTACTGGCGTTTGTTCCACACCCGCACTGGCGAGTGGGCAGTAACCGACGAGAAGGCTACCGACAAAGAACTCAAGACCTTGCACAAGACCATCAAGAAGATTCGCGAGGATATCGAGAACTTCTCGTTCAACACCTCGGTGGCTGCATTTATGATCTGCGTGAACGAGTTGGGCGAGTGCCACAAGCGCGAGATTTTGGAGCCATTGACAATCCTCCTCAACCCATTTGCTCCGCACATCACCGAGCAGTTGTGGTCGATGCTCGGCCACGAGGATAGCGCGTGCGATGCGTCGTACCCTATCTGCGAGGAGAAATACCTCGTAGAGAGCGCATTCGAGTACCCTGTAATGATCAACGGTAAGCTTCGCTTCAAGCAGGAGTACCCACTCACAACCTCGCCAGCCGACATCCAGAAGGATATCGTAACCAAGGAGGAGGCTCAGAAGTGGTTGGAGGGTGCTGCTCCGAAGAAGATCATTGTGGTACCTGGCAAGATTATCAACATCGTAAAATAAGAGCTAAACTATGAAACGAATTTTAACTTTTGCTCTTGCTCTCACATTCGCATTGGGAGCATCGGCGCAGAAGACCATCTCGCTTAAGGGTGCTGATGAGACTGTACGCTTGTGGGACAACACCACAGCCAAGTACTCGAACCACCAGACCAAAGATGAGCAGTGGCGTAAAGGTAAAAAAGCTTCCATGATTAACACCTCGTCGTGCGAGTTGTATATCTACAAGGCGGACCCTGCAAAGAACACCGGTATCGCCATATGCTACTACCCAGGCGGAGGCTTTACAAGCCTTAACTTTAGCGTATCCACTGCAAAGTGGTACGCATCGCAGGGTATCACCGCCGTATTGGTGAAGTATCGCCTGCCTAATGGCTACAAGGAGGCTATGCTCGAGGATGCCTTTGGCGCAGTGCGCTACATCCGCACCCGCACCGATCTCGGCGTAGATCCGAACAAGGTGGGTGTTACAGGTTCATCGGCAGGTGGCTGCCTTACAGCGTTGGTGTCGAATATGATGCCTGACGACGAGAAGCCGGCATTTGCCATTCCGCTCTACGGCTCGATGCTCCGCACCGAGTTCTACACCGGCAACAAGGCAAACTACGCACTCCTGGGCGATAATTTCACTTGGCAGGATGCGGTAGATATGTCGAGCAATAATATGGTATCCCCTAAGACCTCGCCTACCCTCTTGCTCCTCTGCGACGACGACAGAGTGGTGGAGCCTTACAGTTCGCTGGTATACTACGAAGCGTTGGTTCGCCACGGAGTAAAATGCTCGATGCACATCTTCCCAGAGGGTGGTCACAGCCTCAAAAAAGCGGTGAAAGAGCAGCGAGAATTGACTATCGACTGGCTCAAGTGGCTCGGATTGTATAATGCAAAATAACAGCTACCATGAAGAAAATCCTTATGACTCTGCTCTTGGCGATAGTAGCACTATCGGCATCGGCGCAAAAGACTATCTCATACGAGGGTGCTGACGAAACAGTACGCTTGTGGGACAACAAAACGGCAAAGTACACTAACTACGAAACTCGCGACGAGGCGTGGAAGAAGAAGAATTCTATATGGCAAACATCGTCATGCGAGCTCTATATCTTCAAGGCTGCAGAGGGTAAAAATACCGGCATTGCAGTAGCTATTTTCCCTGGTGGCAGTTACACAAATCTCAACCTTCAGATTTCGCTTGCACAGTGGTATGCTTCGCAGGGTATCACTGCAGCTATCGTAAAGTATCGCCTTCCTAATCGCGGCCACTACGAGGCTACTCTCGAGGATGCAATGGGTGCAGTGCGCTACCTTCGCACACGCAGCGACCTCGGCATCGACCCTGCAAAGGTGGGAGTAACGGGTTCGTCGGCAGGTGGACATCTCTCAACTTGGGTATCGAACGCAATGCCTGTTGGCGAGAAGCCGGCATTTGTAATTCCACTCTACGGATGGATCAACCTCTACGAGAGTAAATCGCTTGCGGCAGAGAAGGCTCTCGTGCAACTCCTTGGCCCTGGTTACAATTCGCAGAAGGCCATCAACCTCTCAACCCATTTGATGGTTGACGAGAACACCTCTCCAACATTGTTGTTCCTCTGCTACGACGACTCGTTGGTACCATCAACAGATGGTGTGGAGTACTACGAAGCACTCGTTCGTCACGGCGTTAAGGCATCTATGCATATCTTCCCATTCGGAGGACATAGTGTCAAGAAGCATACAGCCGAGTACCAGACATTAATTATCGAGTGGTTGAAGTATCTCGGTTTGATATCAGAAAAGTAGTTTACGATGAAAAAACTGTTCACATTAGCAGCAACTATTCTCGCTTTCGCCTTTGCTACGGCTCAACAGACCGTATCGCTGGAGGGGGCAGACGAGACTGTGCGATTATGGGATAACACCACTGCCAAGTATTCGAATCACCAGACTCGCGACGAGCAGTTCCGCAAAGGCAAAAAGACCGCAATGCAGTACACCTCTTCGTGCGAGTTGTACATCTTCAAGGCTAATGCCGAGAAGAATCGAGGCATTGCGGTAGTGATTTGCCCGGGTGGAGCTTATAGCTCGCTCGGATTCGATATTCCGTTGGCAAAGTGGTATGCTTCGCAGGGAGTGACCGCAGCGTTGCTGAAATATCGTCTGCCAAATGGCCACAAGGAGGCTATGCTCGAAGATTCGACTGGCGCAGTGCGCTACCTTCGCACACGCACCGACCTCGGCATCGACCCTGCAAAGGTAGGCATCAGCGGAAACTCGGCAGGTGGTCACCTCGCAGCTTGGACATCGAACATAATGTCCGACGAGGAGAAGCCGGCATTTGCCGTTCTTCACTACCCTGCCATAGACCGTGTTTCGGCCTACTACTACAAGTCGCAGCCAAACAACACCAACATTCTCGGCAGCGGATTCTCGTTGAAGGAGGCGGAAGATGTGTCGGCTCAGAATATGGTGTCGGCTACAACACCTCCAACACTCATTATGTTGTGCGACGACGACACGGTAGTACCACCGACAAGCCCTATGGCCTACTATGAAGCACTCATACGATATGGCGTCAAGGCTTCGATGCACATCTACCCCGAGGGTGGTCACAGCCTCAAGAAACACTTAAAGGAGCGCAATAGTGCCATAGTGGATTGGCTCGATTGGCTCGGACTGAACAAATAACAACACCTGAAAACAAACAATTAAAAAACACAATACTATGAAACGAATTTTTGTCACTTTGACATTGGTTGCCGCATTTGCACTCTCTGCATCGGCACAAAAGGCCATCACAAATGTTAAATGCAATGCCGATGAGGTGGTGCAGTGGTGGAACAACAAGAAGGCTCCGCACTCGAACGAAGAGACCAAGGACGAGGAGCGCGATGCGGATGGTAACTTTGCTTACACCTCGCAGACCGAGTTCTACATCTACAAGGCAGACCAGAGCAACGCAACTGGACAGGCTGTAGTGGTACTCCCAGGTGGAGGCTATGGCAAGGTATGTATCGAGCGCGAGGGTTTTGCCTTGGCTGAGTACTTCAAGAGCATTGGTGTCACTGCAGTAGTGGTGAAGTACCGTCTTCCGAACAATGGCCACAAAGAGGTGCCTCTCGAGGATGCTCAGGCCGCTCTTCGCTACACTCGCAAGAATGCCAAGAAGTGGGGCGTAGACCCGTCGAAGGTGGGTATCGCAGGATCGTCGGCAGGCGGTCACCTCGCAGCCTACACATCGAACTTCACTCCGGATGCTGAGAAGCCGGCATTCGCAGTTTTGTTCTACCCTGTAATCAATGGCGAGACTTGTATGACTCACCAGAACACCTTCCGTCGCTTGCTCGGTAAGAATCACACGCCTGCAGATCGCGAATACTACTCGCTCAACAACCGCGTATCGGCTACTACACCGCCAACAATCTTGCTCCTCAGCACCAACGACCGTACCGTACCGCCAATCAGCTCGACCCTCTACTACAAGGCTCTCAAGCACTATGGCGTAAAGGCCGCTATGCACATCTACCCTGAGGGTGGTCACGGATGGGTAGGTCGCCCAGAGTTCCGCTACGACAAGGATTGGAAGCACCAGCTCAAGCGTTGGTTGGAGTTCATCAACAAGAGCGAGGAGAAGAAATAATCTACACTATGAAGCGTGTACTCTTAATTATGGCTATATTGGTGGCCACAACGGCTATTGCACAAGAGCAGAAGAGATCGAACTACTATCAGGACGATACGATTCTCATCTGGGACAACAACAAGGCCCCTCACTCGAATGGCCTGGAGGGTGAAGCATACGAGGCAACGCCATACCGCCTGGTGAACACCACCAAGGCGCAGATGTATATCTACAACGCAGATCCTGCAAAGGCTACAGGTCAGGCGGTAGTTATCTGCCCGGGTGGAGGCTATGCAAAGCTCTCGATGGATCAGGAGGGCTACCTTATGGCGCAGTGGTTGGCAAAGAA
>JAZLDJ010000085.1:0-53725 GCA_045614685.1 Alistipes sp.
TGGTGAGGGTACCGATTGGCTCGATGTGATGACTCGTAAGGCATTCTCGCAGAAGTACTTCCTCTCGTTGGCCGGTGGTAGCAAATCTACAAAGGTTTACTTCTCGTTGGGTTACAACGACATCAATGGTATCGTAATCGATTCGGATCAGCAGCAGTTGAGCGGACGTTTGAAGATTGACCACACCGTGTTTAAGTGGTTGAAGCTCGGTATCAATACCCAGTATTCGAAGCGTCACAACAACAAGAGTAACACCGCTATTTCGGGTAACGCAACTCGTGCGGTAACCAACCTCAACCCTATGATGACCCCAACCGAGACTTGGGATACCTTGGGTGATAATGGTACCAATGGTGGTTCGATCTACGACTCTCCATATTTGAAGGCTCAGAAGCTCATCAACTATGACGATCGTACTATCTTGACTCTCACTCCGTATATCGAGCTGACATTTGCGAAGAACATCCGACTCAAGTCGCAGTTCTCGTATGTTGATACCACAACCGAGGGCTTCTACTATTCGCCATCGGATATGCCTGTAGCAGAGCGTTACAAGTATGGTGGTAGCGCAACTCGTCGCGACAATAACAAGCGCAACTTCTTGAGCGAGACGACTCTCTCTTACAAGAAGACCATCAAGAAGAAGCATAAGATTGACGTTGTAGGTGCATTTACCGCACAGAATACCAAGTGGGATAACTACTCGGTTAGCGGTCGTGGTTACCTCGATGACAATGTAACTGCATACAATATGGGTAGCTTGGTTGACAAGCGATGCTTGACTGTTTCGACTTCGGCTTCGGAGTTGCAGCGCTACTCGGTATTGGCTCGTGTGAACTACTCGTATGGTGGTCGTTACCACTTGACCGTTACAGGTCGTGGCGATGCTTCGTCGAACTTCGCTGAGGGTCACAAGTGGGCATTCTTCCCAGCTGCAGCATTCAAGTGGAGCATCTCGAACGAGAAGTGGATGAAGGGCACCAAGTCGTGGTTGTCTGATCTCTCGCTCCGTATCAGTGGTGGTCGCTCGGGTAACGACGCCGTTTCGACCTATGTGTCGCAGATGGTTCTCTCGACTAACCAGAGCGGTTGGATGTTCGGTGACTCGTATGAGGTATCGTACTACCCAACTCGTATCGACAACCCTAACCTTACTTGGGAGAAGACCGATTCGTTCAACTTGGGTGTTGACTTCTCGATCTTGAACGATCGTATCACAATGTCGTTGGAGGGTTATATGGCCTACACTAAGGACCTCCTCTACACTATGCAGAATGCAGCTATCACAGGTTTCACCTCGCGTTACGCTAATATCGGTAGCACCGAGAACAAGGGTGTTGAGTTCACAATCACAACTCGTAACATCTCGCGTCGTAACTTCCAGTGGACAACCAACTTGACCGTTGCTCACAACTCGTCGAAGGTTACCGATATCGCAACTGCATACGGATATGTATCGACTTACAGCCGTAGCGGATATATGCTCTATGGTTATGCTGAGGGTTACCCAGCAAACTCGTTGTGGGGCTTCCAGTACGAGGGCGTATGGCACACTCAGGACGAGATCAACCAGAACAAGCAGACTAAGACCTATGTAGGTTCGACAAAGGCCATTGGCTATCCACGTTATGCTGATACCAACCACGATGGCGTTATGAATGATAAGGACCGTATCTACCTCGGTTCGGCAGACCCAATCGTATACGGAGGTTTCAACAACACGTTCAAGATTATCAAGAACTTGTCGCTCGGTGTATACTTCACCTATAGCATTGGTGGTCGTATGTACAACATTATGGAGTTCACCACAATGGTCGGTGGTGCAACCTCTAACAAGGATCGTCGTATGTTGGAGGCTTGGCACATGAACCGCAACCCATTCTCGAATGTTCCGGGTGCATACTTCACCGATAGCTATGGTTCGGATCTCTACATCTACGATGCTTCGTACTTGCGTTTGCAGAACATCAACCTCAGCTATCGCTTCGACTTGCGAAAGAAGACTCGCTACTTGCGCGATATCTCGTTGACTGCATCGGTTAACAACGTAGCTCTCTTGACCAAGTTCCCAGGATATGACCCAGATGCAATTAGCGGTGGTCGTCGTATCGACACAGGTCGTTATCCAAAGAACCGTACATATTCACTTGCAATTCAAATTCGCTACTAATTATGAAGAAGATTTTAGTTTTAATACTTTCAGTGGCTACACTTGTGGGTTGTACGCTCGAGGAGAAGGTTATTTCAGCTTCGGAGCCTCACACTTACTATCAGACTGTCCCACAGTGTAGAACAGGTCTCAACGGATGTTACATTCCGTTGAAGGACTTGTACAGAAATGCCGACTACTTCGAGGCTTGCGAGGTGGCTGCAGATTTGATCTACCACAATACAGACTCGTACTACGATGCAATGTGTCGTTACTCGCAGTCGGAGCCACGCTTCGGTAATACCATCTGGACACAATCATACCGTGGTGTTATGCGTTGTAACGCAATGTATGCATCAATCGAGCGCTCGCCACTCAGCGAGGAGGAGAAGGCTCCGTTGATGGCAGAGTGCGGGATTTTGCGTGCGTTCTACTACTACATTCTTACCATCAACTTCGGTGATGTTCCTTACTACTGGGAGGAGGTTACCGATGCAAACAACGACAAGATTGCTCAGTTGCCACGTATGTCGGCAGTTGATCTTCGTGCACAGTTGATGCAGAACTTGGAGTACTGGCTCATCGAGAAGCAGGCTCTTCCACTCATCAAGACCTATGCGCCTGAGAACGAGTATCGTATCGGTGCTATGGTAGGTTTCGTGTTGGCTGGTAAGCTCGCTTTGTGGAACAAGGACTGGGACAAGGCAATCGAGTACTTTGGCTATGTTGAGCAGGTGTATGGTTGCGCCGACTCTGAGGGTGGTTACACACCTGACCAGTCGTTGCTTGGTTACTCGTTGAAGGATGTAATGTTCCGCAACCGCTATACCGATGAGTCTATCTTCGAGTTGCCTGCTTACGCTAAGGATTATGGTTTGCGCGTAACTCACAACTTGGCATCTCGTTGTACACCATCGCGTAGCTCTACTCAGGTAGAGGGTGGCGATGTTGGTGACGGCGGTGACGACGTCGAGATGGAGGATGATACTGTCGATTTGTCTAAGAAGGACGATATGTACGACGGTATCCGTATCCCATCGCTTGGTGCTGAGGCACGTACAACTTCGCCTTACCGTCCAACTTGGTATATGTACAAGACCCTTATGCCATACAACTCGAAGGACAAGCGTCGTTCGGTTTACGATGCAAACAAGTGGTCGTCGGATGACATTGTCGAGGTTGAAGGCGGTGGCGGCTGGTTGGCTTGGTGCTATGTAGGTTGGACCAAGGAGGAGAATATGGATGCAGTTCCTGCTCACATGATCTTCTTCAGTAGCACAAAGAGCACTGGCGAGAAGACTGGTCAGCCATATTTGGGTGATAAGTTCTGGTGCCCAGGTATGGTCTACAACCAGGATTCGAACAACCTCAAGATCTTCCGCTTTGCACACGTAACTCTCGACTTGGCCGAGGCTCATATGCGTATGGGTAACTGGGACGAGGCTAATGGCTACTTGAACGCTACACGTAAGCGTGCAGGTCTCGATCCATTGACCCTCTACTCTGAGGAGGAGTTTATGCAGGAGTTGCAGATGGAGTCTGCTCGTGAGTTGTTCGGTGAGTTTACTCGTCGTCACAACCTCGTTCGTTGGGGTATTTGGTACGATCAGGTAGTAAATCACGCTACCTATCCAACCTCGAGCGGTACCAAGGAGAGCCACTGTGATATCTACACACACGTTCAGCCTTATCCTTGCCGTGAGTACTATCCAATCCCTGACCAGCAGATTGTACTTTCGAACTATAATTTGTCTAACCCAGAATACGAAAAATACGGATTGTAATGAAAAAGATATTTATATTATTGATTGCGGCAGTCGCAGCAGTTTCGTGCGATTTGTCGGACCGCACATTCAAGCCGTCGATTCCGCTTGCGTTGGATAACTACGAGGTCAACTTGGCCAAGAGTGTTGCCGATACTGCAGAGCCTACGCACTACTGCCGTATCACATCGACAGGCCGTTGGGAGGCTACCATCGAGACTCAGACTGGTGACGTATGGTGCTGGCTTCAGGAGTATGCCGTTGATGTAAACGGTAAGACCTACTATGTAGCAACTCCACTCGAGGCATTCGAGGGTATGGAGGAGATGGGCCGTTGGAGCAAGGTTCAGGGCGAGCCTGGCACCACTTGGTTGCCAATCCGCTTCTTGACCTCATCTGTAAATCGTTACGCAGCTGTTACAGTGCGCAACCTCGACACCGGTGATATTAAAGTTTTGCGAATCACACAGAAGTAAAGAAGGAGGAGTAAAAGTATGAAAAAGATATTTGGAATTTTTGCAGTTGCTTCTGCATTCTTGGCTTCGTGTAGCTCGCCATATTATCCAGAGTATGTTCCAACCGTGTCGTTGGGAGCAAGTACAAGCGCGCTTGTTTGCGAGAACGTAGAGGGCACATCGTCGTTGAATATAATCTCGAACATGGACTACACCGCGACAATTATTTCGGGTGATGAGTGGCTCAGCTTTGCCGATACCGATGGCTTGGTATACAATGGCTGGGGCAACACCGTGCTTAAGTTCAACCACCTTGCTAACAATCACGACAAGCGTGTTGCTCGCGTAGTGCTTGCAGCAGAGTCGCGTCGCGATACTATCAAGATTAAGCAGAAGGGTCAGTTTGAGGACTACCTCGATGTTCATCCTGAGGATGTAGCCAACATCTTCACCCTCGAGAGCGGTACCCGTATGTCTGCTCCAGAGAAGGGTGGCGTCTACACCGTTCGTTTGCGCACATCTTGCTTGGATCACCAGCTCCGTTGCTGGACCGATCGTCCGGATGCTGTCGTAGATATGAAGGTCGAGAACAAGGTCTTGACATTCCGTCTCAAGGAGAATATCGATGCGCAGCCTCGTATCATCAACTTCGATTTGATCTATGTTGATGGTTGGGATGATGAGCGTAATGTTCGTGGTGACCTTAACAAGCACCTTTCGATCAAGCAGCAGTTCGACCCACTCAACTAGTGGTGAGATTAGCATAGAAAAGACCGCACTCCGCAAGGGGTTGCGGTCTTTTTTTTGCTTGATTATGATTTTTTTTGCAAAACTCTCTTTGAGATATAATTATATATAATTATCTTTGTGCCCGAATGTGTGTAAAATTGAATATATTCAAAAATATATACAATAAACAATCAATAATTCTAACAATCACTATGAAAAATTTCGCAAGATTTTTTATGGCAGTTGTGGCGTTGGTAGCGGTATCGTGTACCACCGACACAACCCAAGACCTCGGTGTTGGTTTGGGCAACAACGAAGGTTTGACTCAGATCTCCCTCTCGCTCGAGCAGTCGCGTACTCAGCTCGGTGAGAAGGCTGGCGAGGTCTACCCACTTTATTGGAGCGAGGGCGACCAGATCTCGATCAATGGCGTTGCATCGACCGCTTTGAGCGCAGATGCAGCAGGTGCAGCAACTGCAACCTTCTCGGTGGCAGGTAGCCCTGCAAAGCCTTACTGTATCGCTTACCCTGCAGCTGCGGCTGGTCAGGTGGTGTTTGCCGATGAGCAGACTCACACCGAGGGTACCTTCGCAAGCGGCGTAGCTACAATGTACGCCTATGCCGAGGATGGCTTGGGTGTATCGCTCAACCACCTCACAGGTGTCTTGAAGATTGGCGTTACAGGTAGCGCAAAGTTGGTGCTCGCACAGATTTCGAATGTTAATCGCAAGCCTATCGCTGGCGCATTCGACTTCGACTTCGAGAAGGGCGAGGCTACCGCTACCGCTGCATCGAAGGAGGTTATCAACTACTCGTTTGGTGAGGGCGTTCAGCTCTCGAGCGAGCCAACCTACATCCATGCAGTAGTTCCTGCGGGCGAGTATGGCGAGTTGTATGTGACTCTCTACGACGAAGAGGGTGGTGTGATGTACGCTACCATTAAGACTGACGAGACCAAGCCGCTTGTTGCCGGCAAGGTTCGTGAGTTCTCGAACTCGATTGTCTATGCTGCAACCGACTCTTTGTTCGTAGTTAAGGACGCTGCATCGTTGAAGGCTTTTGCGGAGCAGGCAGCTACTTTGGAGAAGGATGTACTCTTCGTTGCCGATGTTGATATGACCGGCGAGGCTTGGACTCCAATCGAGGGCTACGCAAAGACCGTTCGCGGTAATGGTTACGCAATCAAGGGCTTGACCGCTCCATTGTTCGGTACTACAAACGCATCGATCAAGGGCTTGCATCTTCGCGATGTAGCCATCGTAACCAATGATGACCCTATTTCGGCGGCATTGGCTCGCACGGTAACCGCTAACGAAACCACTATCCCAGAGATTTCGCACTGCTCGGTAAGCGGTAGCTTGGTAGTAGAGAACCCAACTTATGCAGCTGTTGGTGCCAATTCAGGCAACGAGTTGGTTTACGCAGGTTTGATTGCACGCTCGTTTGGTGCAAAGGTTGATAACTGCGTTAATAATGTCTCTGTCACTATCAACAACCTCACCAAGCCAGGTGATACTGCTTCGATTTATGGTTTCTACGCAGGTGTAGTAGGTTGGTCGGTCGAGCACACTCGTACCGATTCGTCGAAAATCTTCAACGATATCACAAACTGCGTAAACAATGGTGCAATCCTCCTTCAGGATGAGTCCGTGCCAGATGGAGTAACTACTCGTGCCGCCTATATCGGTGGTATCGTGGCTCGCTCGAGCGATGCAAATGCTGCTAAGTTGTCGGGCAACACAAACAATGGTACAATCACCGTAACATCGCTCACCTACAACAGCGGAGGTCGTTCGATGGTGGGTGGTATCATCGCTCGTGGTCGTCACTTCTCGGAGTTCAACAACAATGTAAATAGCGCGAAGGGTAAGATTACCATCGGCCCTATGACAAATGTCTATCTGGGCGGTATCATTGGCTACAACAACAATGTTGCAGGCGAGTTCCTTGCCAATTTGTGGTCGGGCTCTAACTGCCATAACCACGCCGATATCACTCTCGAATCCAACAACTATAGCAGCATCCACGTTGGAGGTATTGCCGGTGTGATTCAGTATTGGGATTTCACCAATTGCGACAACACCGGTAACATCAGCGTTAAGACTACTGCTGCAACCGCGAAGACCGACTACAATATTGCCGGTTGGGCTGGTCAGTATACAGGCGACTCGGCAGACGCAAGACAGCCACGACCATACTACCTCACAAATAGCGGTACTGTAACGGTCGATTTGCACGATGCTACAATGGGCACAACATTGCGTGTGGCTGGTCTGATTGCCTACTCTCACGCAGCTGTTCGCAACTCTACAACCTACAAGAGCGCAAAGGTGACCGTCAAGGGTAAGATTAACCAGACCGTAAAGGCTGCGACATTCACCGATGACTCATCGGAGACACAGGCTACAATCGGTGGTTTTGGTGGATACTTCGCATCTACCGCTTCGTACGATTGTACCGTAGAGAACGATTTGGAGATTGATGCAATCTGGAGCGGTACAAACGCGTCGTTTGTGCAGATTGGCGGTATCGTAGGTCGTACCCACAACAAACTCTACACCTCAACTCACACAGGTAATGTAACCGTAAATGGTACCTTCTCAACCGTAATTACCAACATCGGCGGTTGCGCAGGTATGACATTCTGGAACAACAAGGACTTCGTGAACGAGGGTAAGGTGACCATAACCGGAGCATACGACGCATTGAGAGTAGGTGGTGTTACCGGCTCGGCTAACCACGGTGCCAGCTCGCTCGTAAACAAGGGCGAGGTTTATGTTGATGCAACATACAACGGCACAACCTACATTGGAGGTTGCTTGGGCTACTCGTCGTATGACGACAAGAGTGATAAGGCTTGTACAAACTGTGACAACTATGGTAAGATTACCGTAATGGGAACTCACGCTACAACCTCGGAGGTGGATGTTGCGGGTGTTGCTTGCTATGTGACAACCAAAACGAAGGACAACACCGAACTCCACAACCACGAGGGTGCCGACATCTATGTGAATATGACAACCAGCAATGGTAAGATTCATGTTGGTGGTGTAATGTACAAGTCGAAGGCAATCCTTTCGAACTCTACAAACCGCGGAAATATCACTATCGAGGGAACATCCGGAAATACTGTCTATGTTGGAGGAGTTATCACTACCCAGAACGGTTACAATCGTACAAACCTCGAGAACTATGGCAAGATTACTATGGGCGTAAACGCTAAGGGTTCGTGCTTCGTGGGTGGTATCTGCTACGATGGTCAGTATAACAAGGTTTGGAAGAATTGCCACAACTACGGCGATATAGAGTTTACCAAGGAGTTTACCAACACAGGAAATGTTCGTTGTGGCGGTATCCTCGGCAAACACGAGATCGAAAGCCAATGGGCAATTTTGGAGGAGTGCTCCAATAGCGGTGACATTACCTTCCTCGGTCATAGCGACAGCTATGTACGACTCGGTGGTTTGGTTGGCTGTCACAGATCCGGTGCAATCGTTATCGTTCGCAACGGCTTTACAAACTCGGGTAATATCACTTACGCAGGTGATGTATCGGGTTCAGACAATGTACATATCGGAGGTATTATCGGTTGTCCTTCGGGCACTTATAAATTCGAGAGATCGAGCACCTCGACTAACGATGCGGGCGAGTCGGTTACCACAGTAGATGAGCGTTGGACAGGTAACATCGTAAATACCGGTACTGTCACTCTCACCGGTTCGACCGAGGGTGGTAAGTTGCGTGCAGGAGGTCTCTTTGGTATCTTGGAGAGCAGCGAGCACCCATTCCACGAGGGCGCGAAGTTCTACCAACTCGGCGATATCGTCTTCACAGGCGATCCGGGTGCAAAGAACGGTACTCCAGGCGAGAGCTGGGTAGGTGGCGCTGTGGCTTACACCCTTGCTCCGGTTAGCAACGTTGAGTGCTACTGCACAATCAATGCTCCAACTGCAAAGAATGTCGGATTCATCTCTGGTAGCGTTCGTACTCCTGGTTCGGTTATTGCAACAAATTGCAAGATTGGAGGCACAGTGGTTGGCGATTACGACGAAGAGGAGGATGTCTACATTGAGACAAAACTCAGCTCGTCGAACTTCTACAACTACCTATTCGGTAGCGGTAAGAAGACAGATTGGACAGGCACCGACAACTACGATGGCTGCGCGTTCCTTTCGACAAAACCAACAATCTAATAACCTTATAAAAGAGTTGCGATTATGAAAAAGTATTTAAAACCAGAATTAGAGGTGTTCAATGTCGTAGCCGAGCGAGGTTATGGCGATAGTGTCGGACTTCCAGGATTTGGAACAGAGAACGATGAACTCACCTACTAAAAAAGATTGCGAGGCTTTTGGGCCTCGCAACTTTTTTATCTATTTCCAACTCTTGAACGGATGTTTCGATAGGAAGGAGTTGTAGAAACATCTCTCGCCCGTTACCTCGTCGCCACACCACGCAGGTAGGGTGGCTCGCTCATCTTGGGAGGAGAGCTCCACCTCGGCGATAATTAGACCTTCGTTTTCGCCCTTGAACTCGTCAATCTCGAAGGTGTGGCCTTCGTACTCAACAATGTGGCGAAACTTATCGACCACGCCCGAGCAACGCCTGAGCAGCATCTCGGCCACGCCAAGCGGAATTTCGCGCTCCCACTCGAAGCGGCTTAGTCCGCCATCATGGCTCTTGCCCTTGAAGGTGAGGATACCTCTACTGTCGCATACGCGTACGCGTGCAGTTACTCGATTGCTACAAAGGTAGCCCTGTGCAATACGCATCGAGCGCACCACATCGTTGCGCCACGAAGGGTCCGAGACAAGATATTTGCGCTCTATCTCTAGCATACTATCGCGAAGCAACCGACTTCGAGTCGTCGGCAATAACACCCTTCGAGTCGAGTGCCCAGAGCCCCTTTACGCGCAAAATCTGCTCGATAATGTCGCGTACGGCACCTGCACCACCCTTGTACTCGGAGACATAGATTACGCTCTCCAACACCTCGGCACACGCATCAGCCGGAGCTACCGGAATACCCACATAGCGCAACACCTCCAAATCGGGGATGTCGTCGCCCATATATACTAGATTCTCGCGCTTGACACCACTCTTAGCTATAAAGTCGTCGATGGCGGCAATCTTATCCATACAACCGAGGTACTTATGCTCGATGTGGAGGCGGTTGAGGCGGCTCTCCAAGGTTTTGCCAAAGCCACCCGAGATGACGCCAATCTTGAAGCCGTGGGTCACGGCATAGGCCAAAGCGTAGCCATCCTTGGCGTTGTACTTGCGGATGAAATCGCCATCGGGCAGCGGCATAATGCCACCGTCGGTCATTACGCCATCCACGTCGAACACTATGGCCTCGACGTCGGCTAATAGCTCTTTAAAGTTTTTGTTCTTGTGCATATGTCTTCACTTATTTTGTCGTAAATATCTTGAGTTAGTGGCTGCTCCGCAAGCATTGCGCGATGGCGAAGCAGGGTTTGGGTGTCGCCTCGGCGAGCTGGGCCAGTCTGCGATTGCGACGGATTCTTCGACTCTGCAACCTTCTTTGCGGTCTCCTCAATCACGGGCAATACAATATCGAACGGAAGCCCATCTTTGGCGAGTATCTCGGCTGCGTTGGCATACATTGCGTTGGCAAAGTTGCAGGCAAATACGCCCGAGAGATGAACTATGGCACGACGTGCGCCATCGGCTGGCAGAACATTTGTGGTAAGCGCGTGTGCCACCTTCTCTACCATTTGCAGAGCGTGGTCTGTTGCTCCCTCTACGAATATGAAACCTTTGGTAAAATCGACCTTACGTCCCACCGAGAAGGTCTGGAACGGATAGAACACTGCGCGATGTGTGTGTGGTGCAAGCGACTCTATCGGACAGCAACCCGCAGTGTGCGCCACAACGGCACCTTCGGGTATTGGTAGCGTTGCTGCCACCTCGGCTACAGCATTGTCGCTCACCGATATCAGATAGAGGTCAGCCTCGGCAAGCGATGAGTTGCTCCACTCGGAGTGGGCCAACTTGGCCACTCTGCGTCCTCGCTCCTCGTTGCGGGCATATATCTGCACCAACTCCAAGCCCTCGGCCTCGGCTACGGCCTGAGCCAACGACTCGGCCACGTTTCCACTACCAACAACTACAATTCTCATATTATGTTCATCTTTATTGCCAAAAACTTCTCGCCAATGCGTGTAAAGCACCACCTCTCCTTGCCACCCTCCGAGCAGCGATATCGCTTGCAAATCTCGGCGTTAGACATAGGGAAATCGCGCTGGTATATCTCCACCTTGCGACCACGCATTTGCTTCTTGAATGCACTATCGAGCTCGTATATGCCATCAATCGCGAAGGTGCGACCCAAGACATTCGATGCTCTTTGGGAGGACAATGCCACGCCGTTGTTCGACCACACGTCGCACTTACCCTCGAATGCCACAGCCACCATTCGCGCGTGTTGTAGTGCCACATCGGGTAGAGTGATATAGCGGTAGTGTGCTAAGTCTTGAGGCTGTGCGCTCCAGGTTGCACCATTGCGCTCGTCCACACTGCACGTAAACTCGCCAAGCCCAATGGCTACGGCTGAAAGTTGCGACGGTGTGCCATCGATGTAGATATTCACCTCCTTAGCTTCGCCTGCGAGCGATACGGTCCCGACCGTGCAGTCGCCAAAAAGGCGGAAGGCTTCGTTCACATCGAAGAGTGGCGAACATTTTATGCAGATGCGCTCAGCAATGCGTTGCAGGGTGGGTAGTAGTGCAACAACGTTGGGTGAGCAATCCTCCAGACGCACCAATTTTTCGCCCTTTGCACCTCGACGATCGGGATCGGAGAAACACCAATCGAAGTGTTCGGTGCAGGTGGCGAGATACTCCTCGGCCGACGAGCTTACAACCTCGATGTTGGTGGCTCCGAGTCGTCGGAAGTTTTCGCGTGCCACCTCGGCAACCATCTCGTTGCGCTCGAGGGTTACAACTCTTCGGAATCGCTTCGACAGAGCCAAGGCATCTACGCCGAGTCCGCAGGTCAAGTCCAACACACTCTCGCCCGAGAGGCGTTTGCGAAGCGCACACTCCTCGCTCGACGACTGCTCGTAAGCAAGCGTAGGCACAATGGCTTGTGCGGCAAAGTAGGATGGTAGCTTTGTGCGGCACTTTTGCAGATTCTTCACCTGCGTAGCCACAATGGCGGCGTGAGGTATGCGTCTGTCGAGGGCAACATCGGTCGGCTTGCGACCAATGTTCTCCTTTACAGCCTCGTAGCACTCTGCGCTACACAATATTGCAAACTCTTCCGGCGAAAACATAGTGCAAAGATAGTATTTTTACGATAGATTACTCTCTTTTTCTCGTTAAAAACGAGAAGAAGATGATGCTCGCAACGCCGAAAACGAGATACGATAGCCACATCGCCCATTCGGGCATAGTGGCCGAAAAGTGGCCATAGGGGAGTGAAGCGGCCCACTCTACAACGTTGTTCTGACATTCGGCAGCCCACTCTGCCACGACGCCCAAAGATGGGATAGCAAAAGCCAACACGCCTGCAAGCACCACAATATTTGCCAGAAGGATAACCGCGGGGTTTATCACGATTCCCACCAACGAGACAACCGAGAATGTGTGGCTGACCAAAGGTAGGGTGGCGAGTGTTGAGGCTATGCCTACAAGCATAACGCCAATCAGTGCGTTAACAATTTTGTAGCGTGTGGAGCAGATGTGATATAGTGGCACGGCCCATAGCAGAATGGCCGCTACGGCTATGAACGATAGCTGAAACGAGATGTCGAAGAGCAGGTGCGAGTCGAAGAGAAGCATTGCGAAGGCTGTGGCTGCGAGGGTGTTTATACCCACATATTCGCGTAGCGAGGCGAGCGAGAGTTGCAACAGCGAGAACATTATTGCCGCTCGCACGGCGCTTGGTGACATACCGCAAAGCCAAACATAGAGCCAAATTAACACCACGGCTCCAATCGAGCGGGCTACGTTGCCGTAGCGCAGTAGCACAAGTGGCCACAACAGAAGGTTTATCAGCATAAAGGCTATGCCTATGTGTAGACCCGAGACCGCCAGGAGATGCGAAGCGCCACTTTGAGAGTACTTTTCGCGAAGTTCGGGCGTGAGTTCGCTCCTTTCGCCTATGGTCATAGCCAGCACCACGGCGCGTCCGTCACCCGCGGATATGGCCTCTTGAAGTCGCTCTACTGCCTTGTCGTGCAGCGAAACCTCCTCGGCAGGAATATATTCGTAGGTGGCACGATGGTTTACCGAAATGGAGCCTACGAAGCCGCGATGGTGCATCTGCTTGGCATACTTTGCGCGCTCGGCACGAAACGGAAATATTGGCGTTGTGAGGTGTAGCCTATCGCCAGCCCGAAAATGTATTAGTGAGTCGCCCCACACAACCACTTTGCCCCCTACGAGCAAGGCCGCTACGCACTCTTCGATGGTTGCTTTGGTCGAGGTGTAGCCCTTGTGCGAAACGGACGAATCCTCCATCTCGACAACCATCTCGAGAGGCTCGTTATAGGGTGTTTCGCCTCGATAAGAGATGGAGTGCAGAAGCGCTCCGACCGTGAAGATGGTGGTGACGATGGCTATGTTGCGTAGCCATTCCGTGAGCAGAATAGCACCGAGAAGCGAAATCACCGAAGCCGAGACGAGTAGCCAAACAGGAATCTCTATAGCATCAGCAAAAAAGATACCCAAGGCGAGTGGCACAACAGCCACCGCCATAGGTATCTTTGCTATCAGTTCTCTAAGATTCTTTGCCCTACTCATACTACAAAGGTAGCTATTTTGGCTCAAAATCTGCAATAAAAAGTCTCCAACCCTGCCAAATATCCTCCATATTTGCTGCAACTCCATTCTCCACCTCCGACATTGCTGCCACGACGGCAGTCATCGTTGCGCCATCGGTGGTGCAGATTGGCTCGTCGGCCGAGAGGTGTGTGGCGTGGGTCACGCGACGGATGTAGTTGTCGGTGTGATTTTCGCACGGCGGAGCGTAGCGGTTAATCATTTGTCGCAAGGTGTTGAGTCCGTGGCGTTGGGCGTAGGTGTGCAGCAACATAAACATCGCCCTATATCCCCACTTCATAGATTCGAACTGTCGGAACGAAGGGTCGCTGCTTGTTGCCTTTTCGCCCTTGTAGTGCGCCTTGCCACGACGAATATTTCCGGGGTTACAATTTCTAAGTCCTCTACTAATCTTTGTCATAATCTCCAATTTCTCGTTCTACCTTTCGTTTAACATAGTTGCGCAGCCATACGAACAACCGTCCATCGCTAAGCACGGCCGCATTTTCCAAAAACGACCACAACTCCACGCCACAAATTGCCCCTGCAACTATGCGAGTGAGGTGTAGTGCCACAAAGTTGAGTATGCAACACTCCACCAACCAACACATACCTATGGTCAGCAACACCATACCCGTTTTGCGGATGGTGCGCCACGCCTCGCGCGAGGAGAAGTACCACTTCTCGCCTCGAGCCTTGGCCTCGGCACGCGAAGCGAGAATGCCAGTCACAAAGTCGATAAGGATGAAGATGAGTGCACAAATCACCACCTCGCGGATGGGTGCAAAGAGCGATGTTAAGGCTACAACCAATCCGTTAATAAATCTGTACATAGCCTCCGTCGGTTGAGCAGTGTTGTAGGATGTCGTTCTTGGCGTCGTAGCTCTCGAACGTTGTGGCGTGCTCCTTCAGGTAGGCAGAGAGCCGTTTGAGGAGAGTCTGACGGCGTTGTCGTAGCGACTTTAGGAGCGACTCCATAGCCGTCTTGGTGGAGCTATCAGCCCTCAGTGACGACGATATTCGTAGGCCCGTTTGTCCTGTGCAGACGTTCAGCGCAGGCTGTATTAGTGTTCGCACTGCCATAGCGAGTGCAGGTGCGACAAAATCGTTGCAAAGGGTCGGATGAGCGCCTTCAACCATCTCTTCATACAACTCTGGGCCCACCACTGGGATAATGTAGCGATGAGTAGCTGCAGCGATGTCCGAATCTCGGATAACCTCTGGCGAAAGGTACTCACCATCGCCAAAAGCCAATTCAATAACTTTTTCATTCGTAATAAGGTTTTTCATAACGTTTTTCTAATCGATAGATTTAAGGTTGTACTTGCTTATTTCGGATAGGTACAACTGTTGTCGCTCGTCGCTCTCGTCGTAATCGAGTCCATCGGCCTTACGAGCCTCCCACACCTTCATATATATCGGCTTCGAGCGGGTTGGTGGGCGGTTGATAATCTCGAGTGAGGAGCAATCGACGGCCAGAATGTCGCTTATTACTCGCTCGATAGGCTCGAGCAACTCGCTCTGTTCGCCCAAGATTACGGTGTTGAGGGCCACCTCGTATTCGTGCAAGATGCGCTCGGCGCTGAAGCCTGTCGAGTAGTCCAAACCGCTTAGCGAACGGAACCACGAGTGGGCCACCACAATATCGCTTGTAGCCTGATCGTGCAGGGCTTTCCAATCGCCATCGTTCTGCGACTCGATGGGTATAAAGCGCGAGTTGTCGTCCGAGCTCTCGTCGCGGATGATGAACATCACCTGTCCGGGTTTGCCAGCAAAGCGCTGCTCGGCCATACGAGCCAACGAGGCGGCTTCCGAAGCACTATCTACGGCGTTGTCAATCATCATCACGCCAGAAAGCTGAAAAGAGTTGTCCAAGCGAGCGATGTTCCAGCGGTCGGTTTTGTAGGCTATGGCCGAGACATTCATACCAGCAATATATTGCGGTACGCCATAGTGTGTGAACATAGGCTCGTAGTCCTTGTAATGAATTATGGAGCGCAATGTGCCATCCGAGTGTTGCTCAAAACGAGGGTAGAGTGAGAGGGTTTGGGCCTCCGAGGCGCGAAAGTGCGACCAGTCGTGGTGGAGAATGATGTGGTCGGAACCCTTTGCCACACGGCAGAGAGATGCATCTTGGTGGTAGAGCGACAGGAACGAGTGCTTTTCGTCGGTGACAACCTCCAAGAAGGCGTTTCCAAAGAGCGACTTGTCGAAAGCCAACTTGTTGAGCACCTGTCGCAACGACTCGCCGTTACCATTCACCCTCTCCACAATCTCGCCCAACAGGGGCGTCGTGCCGTCGTAGTTAAACCCTTTGCCCGAGATGTAGTCGGCCTTGTCGTTGAGGATGCGACGGTGGGCTGTCGAGCGGCGCGAGAGCAGAGCCAGCGCATCGGGAAGATTGTTGTCTACGCCCCAACGCCAAAACTCCTTACTCTCAACGCGTTGTGCCGATAGGGCGTAGATGTCGTCGGTGCGATTTTGGGTGGTGCATACTATACTTTTTCTTTTTTCCATATTGCCTAAAATCAGTTTGTTTAGAGTATCTCAGCCGAAAAGGCGGTATCGTGCGAATGCAACTGTAGCGTTACCACGGGTGTCTCGTGCAGTTCGCTACCCGAGGTCGATGTCAAAGATTCCAATCGCAGAGGTTGCTCGGCCTCGAAGTGTGCCGAGTAGCCCACCAGCAGGGTGCGCCCATCGTTGAGCGAGGCTACGGCTACAACTCCGTCGAGAGCCATCTGCTCCAAAAACTCATTGTCGAGCCACGCTTCGGCACATTCTCGCGAGGCGCAGAGGTGCAGTCGATGCGAAATGCGGGTTACTCCACTCTTGTTCTCTATCGTCTCCTCGTAGAAAGAGCCATCGTCAATGAGTTCCACCTCTATGGGTGTGCCAGCAAGCGAAACCTCGCAACCTTCGTTCGAGAACAGTGCCATTTCGACTGTGTGGGCAGGGTAGAGCGCCACACGCTCCACCCCGCCAATAGGTTTATAACTCGGTTTCATCAAGCGTATGGGCTTAGATGAGCGACACGCCCTGGTTGTAGATATTGCCCGAGACGAGCGCCTGGTCTACGATGGCAGTACCAATGAGGAACACCACGCGCTGACGATTCTCCATCTCGTCGGGGTTGTACCACATTCGAATCTCCTTCTCGGGCGAGTCGGTGGTGTTAAGTGCAAGAACCAAGTTGCGACGGTCGGTTAAGACGCAGAAGTCGCGTGCCTGACGGAGAGTCAAGCCATTGGTTGGAATCTCGACGATAGGGATGCCATGATAGCTCAATGTTGGACGACCATTCACGCCACTACCATTCATATCGATGAGTCCCTGACTCTCGAGGTAGAAGTGGTAGGCGTCGTAGATGCGCGAGCTTACAAAGAATACGAGGTTACCCTCCGAGGCCAAGGCGCGAAGGCCGTCTGTAGAGTTGCACCAAGCCGCCTTGAAGATGTCGCTGACGGGGAGCTCCTGCTCCTCTTGGTGTACCACAAGCGAGGTGTTACCCTCGGCATCCTCGCAGTCGATGAACTGGCGAAGGAAGCCTGTCACGCAGGTAACATCCGACACCCCGCCATCCTCGTCGCCAAACCAGGTGTTGGTGTAGATGCTCTCGGCAAGAGAGCGACGGAAGAGCTCAGTCTCGGCCTTCTCGAGGTCTGTTCCGCTCAAGTCGCCAAGGCTCACCTCGGCCGAGTTGGTTATCATCTCGTAGATGGTCGAGAAGTAATCCTCGGCCGAATATGCCGACTCGGCCTTTAACTTCACCATAGGAATCTCCTTCTGCTCGAGCGACTTAGCTATGCCGCCCTGCCAGCCCGATGTGAAGGGCTTGAGAAGGTCGTTGTTGTGCGAGAAGAGAGGAATCTTGGTTGGCAATGGCATGTTGTAGAGCACTCTGATGCCCAACTCCTCGGCAGCCTTTCCGCAGAATGCGGGGCGGAAAAAGAGGTTCTCAACTTCGTCCAAACTGTAGATCTTAGAATTTTCGATAATCATAATTTTTGTGGTTTTAGTGGTTAAAAAGTTTTTGTTGATTTGTTAGCGCCCTTTCAGTTTTAGGGCATCTTCGGCATAGGCCAAAGCGTTGTGGGTTAACGATGTTCCCTCGAGTGAAGGGTCCTCGCGAGCTAGGGTTTGAGTGGCCGATACAGCCTCTTGTCCCTCGCGCAGCGAGAGGGCCGAGCAGGGGCCCGAGAGGTTGTGCGGTAGGTGGAGAATGTTCATCTCTGCCGTCGTGGCTGGTAACCCCTCATTCTCGGTAGAGAGGTTCAACCAACCTTTGATTCGTTCGACAAGACCTTTGCGTTGCCTCTCCTCGCCTATGATAACATCGGCAAGACCCATCTCGACAACCTCCTCGGGCGAGAGCCAGCGACCTCTGCCGCCGTTGGAGCTCATCAGCTCCTCAAACCTCTCGACAGGGTGTCCCGATCGCTTGGCGTAGAGTGCAGCCAGCCGCTCGTCGCTCTTCTCGAGAAGATCTATGCACTCCTTCATATCGGAGGCATTACCTTCGGTAGCGCAGCTCGATTTGTGAATAAGGTAGAGAGCCGATGAGGCTATCTCGCGACACCCTTCGCTTGCCGCTTGGGCAATGATTGTGGCAGCCGAGGCTGTGTAGCCGTAGCAGCGGGTGGTGATTCTGCCTCCAAGCGAGGTGAGCATATCGTATATCAGTAGCGCATCGTTCACGTCGCCACCTGTCGAGCGAATGTTTACCACCACCTCGTCGGCCTCGATGTCGCGAATCTTCTCTACCTCCCTACGGAACTTCTCGTAGGTGGCCACACTCTGTGACTGGGCCGAGAATTGGCTCTCTTCGGCCACGCCGATAACCCCCTCGATGTCGATGGTGCACACCGAGGCTTCGTTTTTAATCTCAATCTTTGTTTTCATTCTTTGGTTGATGTTACTTGTTATAGACCGCCGAACGTACCTTCTCGTAGGAGCAGGCTATCTCGTTGGACAACTGCTCGATGGCGCGCACCTTGCTTTCACCGTTGCGTACTCGGCGTTGTACCTCGTTTCTGATGTAGAGACGTTCGAGGGCGGTGCGGTTTATTAGCCCTTGCTTCCACATCATAGTAACCGCATCCGATAGGTTGTGCGTTGGCACATTCGATAGCAGCGATGTCAATAACTTACGTTCTATGCTCTTCATAATCAATCTTTTAGTATTCGTTCGAATGTGCAGCGTATGCTCCTCTTCTCGGGCTTCCATTTTTCGGTTTTTACAAGTCGGTAGAGCGAACTTTCGTCGCCAATCGCTATGCGGTAGGTGTTTCGTACCGAGATGGCCGAGCAACTCTCGGTGAGGAGCGACACAGCTTCGGCGGTGGAGAGTGTTAGGTCGAGCGTAACGAACTGTGCGTTGGTCAATCGCTCCAATTCGGGCAGGTGATAGCGACTTAAACCCTCGGTGCCATTTCGCTCTTCGAAGCAGAGGTTTGTCCCCTCCTTGTCGAGAAATGCGGCATATGGATAGCTCTCGAAAGCCCTGTTTGCAATCCAACACTCATTTGCCGGCAGTTGGCGCAGACCCTTGAAGCAAGCTATGCGAGGCGTAAAGCCGAGGTCTATGCCCTCCTCTTCGTTGCCCACATCTCCAACCTGCATCAACGAGGCCGAAGGTGCAAAGGCCAGAATGTCGCATTGGTTGAGTGTCGTGGTGAAGAGCTGTGGCCCAGCCTCGCGAGTCGAATCTTTAGTGCCGTAGAGCGGATTGCGATACTCCCACGCGCCAAGTGTGGTCTCGTTGTCGAGATTGAAACGATGCGACGCTCCATCCGCCTCTTTGTAGGCAAAGTGGTGATTCTGAGGCGTGTCGAGCCCTGCATCACTAATCGCTACGCCATAGGTATAGTCGATTTTTTCGGTTATATCCACCTCCTTGCCCTCGGAGTAGAACTCCTCGAGAGGCTCGATATATACCTCGCGCAAAGCTCTGTTTGTGTAGAAGGCGAGGTTGAACATCCTACCGAGCGCAGCAAGCAAATCCACTTGGCGAATATACCTTGGGGCAATATCGGCGAATTCGAGCGGTGAGTTGTAGCCAGGTACGGTGGTGAAGTATGGGCGTAGCGAGGTGCCTGTGCCTACGGTGATGGACATACCTTGTGCTGCGCCACCAAACCAAAACTTATCGAGCAGATAGCGACCTCCTGCAGCAACATCTTGTGGTGGAAGGCGAAAATCCATCTCCACATCTATCGTTCCCTCCTCCTTGATATATCCAGGGTAGAGCGCCCAATCTTCGAGGTAGGGCATCCACGTGGCAGTGGAGCTATCTCGGTAGAAGAGTTCCACAGAGACGGGCTTCACCGAGTCGGTAGCAACCGTTGTCGAGCGGCCATTCCACTCTCCCATCGAGAGGGTGTTACCATCGGCAAATGTGGCTATCAGACGATATTCTCGCCCCTCGGTGTGGTCGAATACGATGACTCGATATTGCCACATCGCCGCGACTTTATCGCGATGATCCTCGAAGGTGTTGATTAGCGGAAACTCCACGCGCACACCATTCACACCCTCCACCATATCGAACCCCAGCAGACGCTCTCGCGAGAGGATTTTGTAGTCGGTGGTGTACTCGAGGTGGAGCACAAAACCGGCCTTCACCGAGCGCGATGGTGTGAAGCAGATGTCGCCAGCCTCCGTTTTCGAAAAGGCGTTGAGGGTGTTGAACGTATCGCGCATCTGCACACCATTGCTATCCACCATCTGCGGGTCGGCCGTATCTACAATTGGTCCAATCGAGTGAACTGCAACACTTTGCGTGGCATAGACTCGGCCAAGGTAGTCGGCCTTAGCCGAGATTGGGGCGGCGCGACGGGCCAAGAAATCGCAACGCTCCTTGGCTGCCGAGGCATCGCTGCGCGAGTAGTCACCACTCATATAGAGCGAGCGCCCAAATTCGCTATCGAAGAAGCGGCTACGCAGCTTATAGCCCGACTTGTCGAAGATTGTTTTCACCATCTCAGCCACCGAGATAAAGGGGTGGTAGTCGTCGGTGAGCATTACGCGTTCGATTGGAGCCATCGACGAGCCGTAGCCAGCCTCCTTGCCTTCGCGGTAGATGGGTAGAAAACGCACTGCCTGATCTCCCTCCCACGAGTTTGTGATGGCCGAGAGGTTGAGCTTCTCCGAGAATGGAATCTCGAGGTCGCTGAGTCGACCACGAACGATAGAGTCTATCCACTCGACACCCCCTTCGCTGATGCGAACTTTGTATGTGTCGTTGTCCTTGTGCAGGGTTGTCGATAGGAGATAGATCGTACCTTCGAATATTACCACGTCGTCGTATTTTATGGTTGCTTTGTGGTGCTCGTTGTTGAATCGGCCAAGGGCGTAAACATCTTTGGATGAGGCGAATATCTTGTTGTTTCGAGGGGTCGGAGGCAACTCAACTTCGACGGTGCGTCCGCTTCGTTCGCCTTCAACATCCTTCATTCGCGCTAGGTCGAAATCTATGGGGATGGTTGGTGTGCGGTCGAGGTCGCACGGCAGGCCATCTATCCACAACTCCATCATAGTGCCACCTCCTCTCTACGCCACTCGGTCAGCTCTATAACCGTGCTGTCGGGCTCGCCGAAGAGGTTTGTATCGACGGTTGATGAACGCACCTCCACTTCGTGGCAAACATCCTCCCCCTCTATCCAAACCTTTGTGGTCGAGATTATGTCAGCTAACGCCTTGATGGTGGAGCGAGGCTCGTAGCGCGAGACGAGTGTCAGACTGCTCTCGGTGTTGCTCGATGTAACGCGTCGTCCCGCGAGGGTTGTGTGGCTCTCTTTCTCGCTCTTGCGCTGCGACTTTGTTACCGCAGGAAAGGTGTATCGCTCGATTGAGCCCTTGCTCGAGATCCACGCCAAACGAATAGCGCCTTTGCGGCTTGCTACAACATTGTAATGCAGCACATTAAGGTGGCTATCATTGCACAATATCGTCACCTCGAGTGTGCGGACGTCGCTACCGAAATCTTCGGTCGAGAGCGAGAGTATGGCTGCTCCTGTTTGGGTGGTGTAGTCGAGCGATAGCTCCTCGCCAGTGTCGGTTTTGATGATTGTGGCGAAGGTGTCACCCGCATTGGCAAGCAGGAGCAATTCGTCGCGCTCGCCATAGGCTATTGTGCGCTTGGTGGGCATTGTCGATACAAGCGATGGTAGGCTCTGCTCTTCACAATTTACCGTGAGACGTATTGGCTCGGCATCAATGTCGTCTACGCGAATGGTGTAGCTGGCGGTTGGTGCCTCTTCGAACGAGGTTTCGTGGTGTAACGAAGGTGTGTACTCCGCAAAGGGCTTTGTGTAGGGGGCAATATTTACCGTTGCCGAGGTCACTTCGCGAATGATTTGTCTAGCCAATGTGGTGTTCGCCTCGACATTCACCACCTCCACCTCAACGTTGCAAGGCTCATCAAGCTCGGTCTCTATGCCAAAGCAGATGGCTCTGTTGCGCGGAGCGAAATCGTTTGTGATTTTTGTTACTTTCATTGTTGCTTAGTTTTTAGAAGATTGTTTCGACTTCGGCTTGAGCCTCCATTGCTATAGCTCCGTGGTGGTCTACCGCCTCGGCGTAGGGGGCTATTGTCAGCTCCTTGACCACCGCAACCGAGCTAGCTTTCGATAGTTCGAGAAAGATATCCACGAGCTGTTGCTCCATCTCGGCGAGGGCATCTCCACGCTCCGAAGGCGAGAGCTTAGCTCCCTGTTGTGCAAGTCGCAACGATAGCTTATAGGTTATTTTTCCGTGTTTTCGCCCCTCGATAGCTACAAATTTGGGGTGCGAGAGAAAGGCTGCAGGATAGCGACAGAGGGTGGAAGGGTAGTAGCCCTCGTCGTGCAGCGAAAAGTCGTAGCCTCGACTCGATACCAACCCCTCAATCGCACTGCACAGTAAGGCGCGATTCATAGGTTAAAAAGTGATGTTAAAAATGTTAATAGATTGTTTGTGGCTGTCAAAAACCAAAGAAGATTCCCAACAAGTCAGCTATTTAGGGTGTTGATAAGGTTGTGAACACTCGAGAAGTGAATGTTGAAAACCTGGTGTCGATTGACGTCGATTGACGGTGCAAATATATAATCGGAAAAGGGGGCTTGTCAAGTCTTTTGTGCAAAAATTTCTAACTTTTCGACCCGCCAAACCGAGCAAATATCTCATAGTGAAATGATTGTGCAGGCTAATTTTTTTTGATTTTTTCTACGAAAAATACCCATTTAGAGAAAATTTTGCTTACCTTTGTCGTGATAAAGCAGTATTATTTAAGGTTTCCGAAAATGGACGATGGCAGTAAACACAAAAATAATTGCAGTGTCGTATTTGAATACGATACCGTTCATCTATGGACTTCGACACCACTCTAATCTCGGTGCCGACCTGTTGCTTGCACCCCCAGCCACATGTTATCAGAACTTCGTAGAGGGCAAAGCCGACATTGCGCTTATGCCTGCTGCTATGGTACCTTCGCTTGCCGATGCCGAGATCATCACCGACTATTGCATCGGTTCTGTAGGTAAGGTGCGAACTGTGGTTGTGGTGAGCGATTCGCCAATCGCTGAGGTACGACGCATCTTCCTCGATGCCCATTCGAAGACATCGGTTCAACTTTGTGGCTATCTTGCAAAAAAACTTTGGCATATCGAGCCCGAGTGGGTGGCAATGAGCGACTATGCGCAGCTCGACCACGCCGAGGAGGGCGATGCCTTCTTGCTTATTGGCGACAAGGTGTTCGACAACGAGGGCCGCTTTGCCTATAGCTACGATTTGGCCGAGGAGTGGCATCGCGCTACGAAGATGCCGTTCACATTTGCCGTGTGGGTTGCACGCAAGGGCCTTTCATACGAGGTGCGCGACGAGTTGCAGGCCGCCTTCACCTATGGTATGGAGCATATCTACGAGGCTATTCTCGAGAGCGACTATGCCGAGCGTGACTATGCCTACAGCTATCTCACCGAGAATATCGACTTCTTGTTCGACATACAAAAACACAACGCACTGAAAAAATTCTGGGACTACGGCCTAAAGATTGAGCCGAAGGTCAATCCCGGCTGAAGGTAATCAATGGTGTTCGGGCTCTTGATAAAACTTCTACCGAACATACCACCGAAACAAAAAAATCGAAGTTAAACCTCAGAAACCGAGTGGTTTCTTAAAATGGAAAAGAGATGATTACTATCTACTTAAAGCAATACAACAAGATTATTCGCAATGCCGATACCGAGCTCTTCGACGACCTCGGCTTCGATGATATTCTTTGGATTGATATGATGCAGCCAACCATCAAGGAGCAGAAGGCTGTCGAGAACTTCATGGAGATAAGTCTCCAGACCAAACAGCAGGTCGAGGAGATTGAGTCCACTTCGAAGTATTCCGAGACGGAGAATGCCATCATTTCGAACTCAAACTTCTTCATCCCTACGGGCGAGAGTTTCGAGGTTGAGCCTGTGTCGTTCATCCTCTCGAACGAGGGTGTGTTGGTTTCGGTGCGTCAAGCCGAGATGCGTACCTTCCGCGAGGCCGAGAAGCGCTTGCAGATGAACTATCGCAGCTTCTCGACGGGCTACCACATCCTTATCTCGCTGCTCGAGGTGCGAATCGACTTCGATGCCGACCTCGTCGAGTTGGTTGGTCGTCAGGTTTCGGCCCTCTCGAAGACCATCACCAAGGAGGACTCCATCGACAAGGATATCCTCTTGCGCCTCAGCACCTTGCAGGAGCGTACGATGGTGCTTCGCGAGAATATCTTCGACCGTCAGCGTATCCTCTCGGGTATCTTGCGTTCGGAGCGCTTCCCTAACGATATCTATCCGCGCTTGCAGTTGATGATCAAGGACGTCAATTCGCTCATTTCGCATACCGACTTCTCGTTCCAGCGATTGGACTATATCCAGGATTCGGCTCTCGGTCTTATCAACATCGAGCAGAACGAGGTTGTGAAGATCTTCTCGGTGGCGGCCGTGGTATTTATGCCCGCAACATTGGTGGCGAGTATCTATGGTATGAACTTCAGGGTGATGCCCGAGTTGGAGTGGGTCTACACCTTGCCAAATGGTTGGAATCTACCTTTAGGCTACATCTTTGCCATTGGCTTGATGATACTTGCTTCGGGACTTACAATGGGCTATTTCCGCTACAAGAAGTGGTTGTAGAGTAGATCTAATACAAATACAAAAATATGGTAAAAACACTGATTGCATCGGCAATGTTATTGTCGAATGTTGGTCTCGATTGGCTGAATTCGAACTTCGACACATACGACAAAATTCAAAAGCAACTCTACGAATATGCCGAACCCGGCTATATGGAGCAGAAGAGTTCGGAGTTGTTTATTCAGCACCTCGAGGAGAATGGCTTCAAGGTGGAGCGTGGCGTGGCGGGTATGCCTACCGCCTTTGTAGCGAGCTTTGGCTCGGGCGAGCCTGTCTTTGCGGTGCTTGCCGAGTATGATGCTCTGCCGGGTTTGTCGCAAGATACTACGCCGCAAAATAGCCCTCTCGTAGATGGTGGCTATGGTCACGCCTGCGGACACAACCTTATCGGTACGGGTGCATTGTCGGCCGCAGTGGCGGTATCGAAGTGGCTCGCCGAGGGGCACAAGGGTACAATACGCCTCTATGGTTGCCCGGCCGAGGAGGGTGGCGGTGGCAAGACCTATATGGTGCGCGAGGGGTTGTTCAAGGATGTAGATTGTTGCATCTCCTACCATCCTTCGCGTCGCAACGACATCCTCGACAAGACACAATCGGCAAAAATCGGCATCATCTTCGACTTCGAGGGTAAGACCTCGCACGCCGGAGCAACCCCTTATGAGGGACGTTCGGCTCTCGATGCGGTCGAGGCGTTGAACTATATGATGAACCTCAATCGCGAGCATATTCACCCCGATTGCCGTATGCACTACGTGATTACCAATGGCGGTGAAGCTCCGAACATTGTGCCCGACAAGGCTCAGGTCTACTACTACCTCCGTCACCCGAATCCTGAGGTATTGAAGGACCTGTTGAAGCGCACATTGGCTGCCGCCGAGGGTGCTGCAATTGGTACGGGTACCACCGTTAAGCATAGCTTTGTGAGCGGTACATATCATATTTTGCGCAACGACCATCTGGCTTATATGACACATCGCAACCTCGAGAGGGTGGGTGGTGTGATGCTTACCGAAGAGGAGAAATCCTATGTCAAGGAGTTGTGGCGCAATGCGGGACAGACGGGCGATGTTAATTTCTTGCAGTTTGAGAAGATTTTGCCTCTCAAAGAGGTTGCTGTTGGAGGTGGTGGCTCTGACGATACGGGCGATGTATCGCAGGTTGTGCCTCTCTGCCGTGTGCAGACCTGTGTAAGCCCAATGACCTCGCACACTTGGCACTTCGCCTCAATCAGTGGCACATCAATCGGTACCAAGGCTATGATGAACGCAGCGAAAACCATCTGCCTCACATTTATCGAACTCTATAAGAATCCAAAGGAGCTGAAGAAGATTCGCGAGGAGTGGGAATCGGTGCAGGGCAAGGAGTACAAGCACGAGAGCTTGGTAGGCGATGCACCACCAGCATTGGAGTATTTCTATAACAAGGCCAAGAAGAGCCAAAAGTAGCGGAATTTTACGCAATTAGAGAGGCCTCTCTATAATATCAACACTGCCATCTTTACGTATAATCGTGGTGATACCATCGCGAAAGGGCTTTATGCCCTCGCCTCTGCCACATGTGATGACCACCTCGCCTTTGCAGTTGATGAAGTGCCACACATCAGCTATTCGCACTAGGCCCAAACCTTCGCTAAAGTCAAATGCAATGTCGTAATAGGGTGGTATCACAAACTCCCCACGCAAGGCGTAACCCCAACCATCTCCAGATGACTCTGCTGAAAGTCCCTCGTCGCTCGCTGCGCCACGAGGTTTTGCCTCGAGCAAATCCTTCAATCTAGGCAGAGCATAGTGTTGCGAGCGCAGCAATCGAGTAATACGATAGTGACGAGCATCTCCCTCCTCAGCAAAGAGCCTTTCGATGCGATCGAGCACCTTGTCTTGACCCATAACAGCGAGTTTAGGGGTGATAAGTAGCGCATCGGAGTGTGTTAACAGTTTTGTTAACTTCCTATCATGCGAAAGAGCTGATAATGCCGTAACAATTAGAGCGATAGGATAGTCGTCGATGTGTTTATTAAAGCATGATTTGTTGCGTTTGGGATGTTGAAATAAAGTCGTTCCTATCTCTTCGCAATCATCGGTCGTGAAGCCCGGTCTCCACATCGCATCGAAGTCGATTAGGTGCAGCCCCCTCTTGTCGAGAATGATATTTTCGGGCTTTACATCGCCATGTGCCCACTCCTTGTTGAGCAGCTCTATGGCAAACTCCTCGAAAAGACAGGAGAGCGAATACATCTTGTCGGGCTTGTTGCAAAATTGTTCGATTTTCTTCTGCAATGTTACGCCGTCGTACCACTCGCACAACACCACATCGGCCAAGCTATACTTGGATGTGGTGGCGCTGACAAGCAACTCTTTCGGAAAGTAGTTATCTCCGTAGAGGGCGTTCAGGTTGCGGTGTGGGCGAATGTATACTCGTAGAGCCGACTTTACCCTTTCGCACATCACCTCGAAGACAATGGCTGTATTGCCCATTCGACACTTTAGCACCCCATTCTCATCTCGCAATGGATAGATTTTACGCCGATACAACTGTTTGGACATCACCTCCAGATGCTCGATTGAAAGAATATATTGTGCTAATGCGAACATTTTACCATTTTTGAAATTACTCAGACAAAAGTAGCAAATATTCCCCATCTTCACAAATGGGGTTGCTAGCGCTTGAGGTGCGATAAAACAAAAGACGAGAAGAGCCGGCGTTCTGCGAGCACTCTTCTCGTCTGTTCCTGTAGGTGCAAAAAAAATGAGGTCTTCGGAGGTATTCGACTCACGGGAGAGCACCTCCCGCAGTCTTAGTAGCCGTATGCTACAACCTTCCGATTTCCTCAACCAACCTAAAACTACTAACCTAAAATGAACCTTAAAACTTCGCTGCAAAGATAAAGGCTTTTTTTGAACTGTGCAAGTTTTTTATTAAAAATTTTTAATTATTTTTTACATTTTTTATAGCCTCATAAGCAAACACACTGAAATACAGCCGATTACAATATAAAATTATTTTAATAACTATTTCACCCGCAATACTCACAATTTGTAGTCTACCGAATAAAAACAGTTCAAGAATGAAAGCAAATCGATTGATTTACCTCCATTCTTGAAGATTTTTCGATTACCCTAAGTAGAAATACCTATTTTGCCATATTGACAAAGAGAAGCATAGCGATAGGTACTTCGCCCTCAATTCTAAAGGCAAGTTTGTCGGGATTAGGCTCCTTGCCACGGTAGTAGCAATTATCCACAAAGCATCCCATCACCGCATCCATATCGCTCGAAGTGCCGTTATAGAGATATTTACCATCGAAGATAAATAGTGGCATATTAGGGGTTTTGGCGTCGCAAATCTCCCTGCCATTAAAGTAGAGGAACATCTTATCTTGTGGCTCCTGTCCCACCTTATAGGTACGTTTGTATATAATCTCTTTGTCCTTATACAAAACAACCTCCCACTTGCCCAACTTGGTATTCTCGTGGTAGAGGTATTTTCCATCGTATTTATAGACGAGGGTGTTGCTTTTGTTGTAAACCTTTCCCTGCGCAGCAGCAAAAAGCGGCGCAAGGAGCAACATAAGTAGTAAAATCTTCTTCATAGTAGTAGTGTTTTTAGATCTCAATCAATGCAAATTTACAAATATTTATCGAATATTATCCAATATGTGTCGGCCAAAAATCAATTTTATTGTTGTTACGGAGCGATGATGGACAAAATTTTATAACTTTGTAGAGGAAATCTACGATATCTATTATGGAAGAATCGAAAATATCACGTCCGAATGGCACTAAAAGCGTATTAGGCTTGAGGTGTGCCCCGATGGAACGTGTTCGCATCGGTTTTATTGGTGTTGGCGCAAGAGGGCGATTTGCGGTTGAGCGCATGTCGGATATCGAAGGAGCCGACGTGGTGGCTGTATGCGACTTTATCGAGGAGAATCTCGTAGAGTCGTGCGCCATTGTCGAGCGCTACAATGCGCCACGCCCTGCAACATACCTCGGCGAAGAGGGCTGGCGTAGCTTGTGCCAAAGGGGAGATATCGACCTCGCATACATAAGCACCGATTGGGTAAGCCACGCCGAGATTGCTATATACGCCCTCGAGCACGGCAAGCACGTAGCTTTGGAGGTACCTGCAGCAATGTCAGTGGCCGACTGTTGGCGATTGGTCGATGCGGCCGAGAAGGCTCAGCGCCACTGCATAATGTTGGAGAACTGCTGCTACGACGAGTTCGAGTTGGCGTCACTAAATATGGCTCAGAAGGGGTTATTTGGTGACTTGGTACACGCCGAGGCGTCGTATATCCACGACCTGCGCGAGCGAATATCGCTCAACGACAATGGCCATCGCCGCTGGAAGAATTGGCAGGTGGAGTATATGGCCACACACATCGCCAACTTCTATCCTACCCACGGACTTGGTCCTGTGGCTTTGGCTTTGGGCATTCACCGCGGTGATAGAATGAAGAGTTTGGTGTCGGTGTCGTCGCGCACGATTGGCGAGCCAGACAAATTCTGTGGCACAATGAACTCCTCAATCATAAAGACAGAGCGTGGTCGCACCATACTCCTACAGCATGGCATCGCCCTTCCGCGACCATATAGCCGCTCGTTCCTGCTGAGTGGCACCAAAGGATATTTGCAGAAGTACCCAGCGCCATATATGGCCTTTGCTCCCGATACAGCAGATCTTATCTCGGGCGAGCGTTGCGCCGCCATTACCGAGGAGTATAAACATCCGTTTGTCGAGCAATATAAGTCGCGTGGCGAGGAACTCTGCGGCAAACGATGGATCGACTATGTGATGGATAGCCGACTTATCTACTGCTTGCGCAATGGTCTGCCACTCGATATGGATGTCTACGACGCTGCCGAGTGGTCGTGCTTGGTAGAGCTGACCGAGCAATCGGCCCTTGCTGGTGGCGCTCCGGTAGAGATTCCCGACTTCACCCGAGGCGAGTGGGATAAGGTGCAAGGCTTCGAATTTGCAACTGTCAAATAGAACACCAAAGAGAAGAAATGAGGGCCTGCACCACAAAAAATTGGCGCAGGCCTTTTCTTTTTCGATAAAAATCACTATATTTGTCTAGGTTCTTCAGCGAAAATGGCTATGATAGATGCGTTCATAACATATATTCAAGCCGAAAAAAGGTACTCTGCGCTAACTGTGCGCAACTATCGACACGACATCGAGTCGTTCGTGTCGTGGTGTACCGCGAGAGCCGAAAATCCCCAAGAGTTCGACCTTACACGTGTTACCGCCGAGGATATCCGCGAGTGGATAATACAACGTATGGATGTGGACAAGATTAGCGCCGCATCGATGAACCGCGAACTCTCGTCGCTACGCAGCCTCTTCAAATATCTGCGTCGCGAGAACCTTGTCACACGCGATATCTTCAGCCGCATTTCCACGCTACGCACACCGCGCAAGCTCCCTTCATTTGTGCCCGAAACACGCATGGAGCCATTGCTCGACCGACTGCAGGAGATGTGCGCGGGCGAAGATTTCAGCGAGCAACGCAATGCGCTTATTATAGCCCTATTCTATAGTTGTGGCATCCGTCTTGCAGAGTTGCAAGGCATACGCCTCGGAGACTTTTCGGCAGACTACAGCTCGTTGCACGTTAGGGGTAAGGGAGATAAACATCGCATAATACCCGTACAACCCGAGATGGCCTCGCGCGTGCGTACGCATATAGATATGTTGAAGGAGAAGGGCTTTTCGACCTCAGCCGATGCGCCACTTATCCTCTCCGAGAATGGTACGCCTCTCTCGCGCTCGACAATTCAACGTGTTGTGGAGCGAGAGTTGAAAGATGCAAAGGTGCAGGGTAAGCGCTCGCCGCACGTGTTGCGACACACCTTTGCCACTCACCTGCTCAACCAAGAGGCTGATATGCGCGATATACAGGAGTTGATGGGACACGCCTCGCTCCGCACAACGCAGTGCTACACCCACAATAGCATTACGCAGCTGAAGGATGTGTACAACAGGGCTCACCCGCACAAGTAGAGTAGTGGGTGATATACTAAAAAGGAAGATGTTTTCGTTCTATAATAAAGGATAACTAGGAGATTGGGCGATTAGGCTACTTCGGAGAGCGAAGGGCTAATCAGAACAATTTCGATTTATAAACCTTAAAACATTTTGTACTATGGAGGTTAAAATTCAATCGGTTAAGTTCGATGCGAGCAAGCAGCTCCTCGAATTTGTGGAGAAGAAGATGTCGAGATTGGAGCGTTTCGAGGGCAACTCGACAGGTGTTGATGTGGTTTTGAAACTAGACAAGGACAGCGAGAAGGGCAACAAGGTGGCTCTTGTAACATTGCATGTTCCTGGCGCAGATATAGTAAGCGAGCAGCGCGCTCGCACATTCGAGGAGGCGGTGGACTTGGCACTCGATGCCGTAAAACGCCAAATCGAGAAGCGCAAAGAGTAAACGTTGTTAATAATAAAAGAAGAGTCTGCCTTTGGCAGACTCTTCTGTGTTGTATGTAAATATTTGGACCTACTCAGTAGGGATGTCCTTGTTTACATTCTTGCAGCCTACCAAAGCGTAGTAGAGCAAGAATGCAAGACCTGCAACGATAACCCAGTAGCTAGCTACATAGCTGCCAGTCCAGTCAACAACTGCGTTCTGGATGAATGGGAGAATACCGCCACCACAAACAAGAGCCATAAAGATACCCGAAGCCTTCTCGGTGTACTTACCAAGGCCCTCAACTGCGAGGTTGAAGATACCGCCCCACATTACCGATGTGCAGAGACCGCAGAGAACAAGCAATGCTGCATTTACAGGAACAGAAGCCATACCGAAACCAGTAGCACCCTTAAATACTGGAAGGTCTACAAGTGTTGGGTTAAGGAACATTGCACCCAAAACAAGCACTAAGCCCAAGCCCGAAGCAAAGGTAAGCATAGACTTTGCCGAAACCTTAGCGCCGATAGCCGCACCCAAAAGACGACCCACAAGCATAAGCAACCAATAAACGGCTGTTACAGAACTTGCAATTGGGCCTGCAAAACCGCTATCCTCCTTGATTACGCCCTCCTTTGCACAAACCTCAGTGATAACAGCCTTTTTAGGCGAGAGGATAGAGTCTACCTTTGTTGTTATAATAGGCTCTGCACCCTCTTCAGTTGCAGGTGTTGTAATTTGAGTTGTTACGGTTGCCAACAAAGCACCCTGCTCAACCTCGTCGCTCTTGACAACAACAATTTTGCTATCCTTAGGAACGCTAATCTCCTCAATCTGTGCAAGGTCGTTATTCAACCACTTCTGCAATACGTTAGGAATGCCGACCTCTACACCTACATAGATAAAGATACCAATAGCTCCGAGTACGAAGTGACGGAACGACATTGGACCATACTGCGACTTCTCTGCAGCCTTAGCCTCAACTACAGGATTCTCAGGAATCTTGGTCAAAAGGATAACAACGAATGCTACTGCAAAGATAGCGAGAGCGATACCCATCAATGGGAAAACGTCACTAATCTGAGCCTTTACAATGTTTGGTACGAATACACCTGTGAGGAAGATAACAGCAGTACCCATCAACGAGTTGAATGAGCCACCAACCTGAACGAGCTGGTTACCACGGTTACCACCGCCACCGAGCTTGTTCAACATTGGGTTAACCACGATGTTAAGCATACACATCGAGAAACCTGCCACGAATGCACCGAGGAGATATACTCCGAATGCAAGGTTGCCACCCAAAGTACCCGCAAGGGTCTGGATACCAACGCCTGCAAATCCTACAGCTACAGCTGTAAGAGCGGTGAACTTGTAGCCCTTCTTCTGCAAAAGGTTTCCTGCAGGGATACCCATAATTGCATAGGCAATAAAGTTACACAACACACCTAGGGTACCCATCCAGTTAGCCACGTTGAACTGGTTCTTGAGGATATCACCCATAGGCGAAGCCAAGTTTGTGACGAACGAAATCATACCGAAGAGCAAGATGCACACGATAATCGCCGGCACATTCGAATTTTGTTTTTGTGTCATAAATTTTTTAGTTTTTATTGGTTTAAAAATGTTTGTTCTTAAAGCTAGCCATTAGCTATCGGCCATTAGCTATTAGCTTTTTTAGTTTTCCGTTTATCTGTCGCGCTCGATAACATACTCGCACAGCGCCAACATCGACTTGCAGTAGTCGCTATCACCACACACCGAAAGTGCCGACATTGCGCGTTGCAGATAGGCCTGAACGGTTTCGCGAGCGAGCTCTACGCCATTATACTCGGCCACCTTACTCTGAATATAGGCCACGCTCTCCTCGCTCTCGGCGCAGAGTGGCAGATGGTGCAAAATCTCTGCCTTCTCCTCCTCCGATACTCGCTCCAACACCTCAATCAGTGGAAGGGTTATCTTGCGCTCGCGCAAATCGTTTGCGGCTGGCTTGCCTGTGTTGTTGTTAGGCACGAAGTCGAGAATATCGTCCACAATTTGGAATGCCATACCAAGCATCTTGCCGAATCGGCGCATAGCCTCGACCTTATCGCGCGAAGCTCCAACAGACAAAGCACCAACAGAGGCGCTCACCGAAAACAACGAAGCGGTTTTCTTGTAGATGATGTCGAGGTAGTGTTCGCGCGAAGTGTCCAACTTCTCGGCGTGGTCGCTCTGAATAAGCTCGCCCTCGCAGAGGGTAGACATTGCGCCAATGATGTGCATAAGTAGGTCGTACTGACCACTTTGCAGACCAATGCTCATGTTACGAGCAAGAATATAGTCGCCAACAAGTACGGCATTGCGCGATTGCCAACGAGCGTTGACCGACAAACGGCCACGGCGATAGTCCGACTCGTCTATTACGTCATCGTGGATGAGCGAAGCAACGTGAATCATCTCGACCAACATTGCAGCCAACATTGTGCGCTTGCCAAAGTTGCCCGTCGCCGAGGAAGCACCTGCGGCCAACATCACCACTATGGGGCGCATTCCTTTTCCTCGCGACGAGAGTATGTACTCGAGCATTTCGCCAACAATAGTGCCCTGCTCCTCCTTGAAATTCTTACGAACAAAGTCGTTGAACTCCTCGATTTGAGTCTCTATCGGACGGCGAATTTGGTCTAATGTTGTCATTGTAAATAGTCTATATCCGAACAAAGATAGTTATTTTTCGAGATAGTTGCAGCAAAAAAGCGAAATTTTTTCTAACTTTGAGCGTTATTTATATGCGACGTATGGAAAAATTCAAAAATATACTTCTCAAATCGCTGCCTATCTTCGTGGCGATTCTGCTTTTTGGCATAATCTCGCTCATTGGTTTCAAGCCGCAGTTGGAGGGCAAGGTGTTGCCTCAGCACGATACTCAGCAGTTCGAAGGAATGAGTCAGGATATTCGCGACTGCCGAGAGAACCATGGCGAGGATCCGCAGTGGACCGGAGCTATGTTCTCGGGTATGCCAGCCTATCAGATCAACATCAAATACCCAACCCAGATTGTCAAGCATTCGGTAGATTGGGTGCAGTCGCTCTTTGCCGAGCCTGCCTCGATGATATTCTTTGCAATGTTGGCAGCCTTTGCTATGGCCCTGATGATGGGAATGTCGGCGTGGGTTGGTGTTATAGTTGGTCTGGCATATGGCCTCTCGACCTACTTCTTCCTCATTATTGGCGCGGGCCACATAACCAAGATGTGGGCTTTGGTCTATGCCCCAGCAATGCTCGGAGCCATACACTACACCTTGCGTCGTAATATGTGGGTTGGAGGTGCTCTCACAGCATTTTTCGCGGCACTCGAGTTGGGTGCCAACCACTTGCAGATAACCTACTACTTCTTCTTTGCGGCATTGGCTCTCTTCATTTCGGAGTTGGTATTTGCCATTCGCGAGAAGAGATACAAGGAGTTTGGTAAGCGCACAGCAATACTTGCGGGAGCTGCAATGCTGGCTATTGGAGCCAACTTCTCGCCACTTTACTACACCCTGCAGCACACCGAAGACACCATGCGCGGAGGTAGCGAGGTGGCAGCCGAGGGCAAGAGTAAAGGCTTGGATATCAACTATGCTATCGAGGGCTGGAGCTATGGCGTTGGTGAGAGTTGGAACATGCTGATTCCAAACTTTATGGGTGGAGACTCGTCCAAAACCTTCTCCGAGGATGGCGAGGTTGTAGAGTCTCTTAAAGATTTGGGAGCGTCTCGACAGGAAGCCAAGGAGATTTCACAGCAGTTGCGAACCTATTGGGGCAAGCAACGCTTCACCGCAGGCCCAACCTACATTGGTGCAATCATCATTTTCCTTGCGTTGTTGGGATTCCTTCTTGCTCAAAATCGCGATCGTTGGTGGGTTTGTGCAGTCTCGATTTTGGCTATACTTATCGCTTGGGGCGAGAATGCAATGTGGTTCACCGAGTTCTGCTTCAACAATGTACCTCTCTACAATAAGTTCCGCGTGACCGCTATGGCTCTGACCGTGGTAGAGCTTACAGCTCCTCTTATGGCGGGTGTGGCATTGTGGCAAATCTACAAGCGTTGGGACGAGAAGAAGGCTCTTACTCGTGCCGTAGCCATTGCTGCAGGTGTTGTGGGTGGCTTGTGTCTGCTTTTTGCTGTTGGCGGAGATTCGATGTTCGACTTTGGTCGCGAAGAGAGCATTTCAATGATGAGCGAGGCGTTTGGTAACGACGAGGCGGGTTATAAGGTTGGCGAGGCTATGGCCGCAGAGCGCGCCTCGATACTTGCCGACGATGCTTGGCGTTCGTTCATCTTTATAGCACTTGGCGCTGGCCTCCTTTTGATGGTTATTCGCGCAGGAGAGAAGTGGTGCAAGTGGGCAACTTGCGGATTGGCAATCTTAATTGTTGCCGACATCTTGCCAGTAAACCTTCGCTATCTGCCTTACGACCGTTTTGTGGAGGATAGCAAGCAAAATACCGAGATTCGACCAACCTCGGCCAATAGGCAGATTATGGCCGACAAGGAGCTCGGCTACCGCGTATTCAACGCCTCGGTATCGACCTTCAACGATGCTACAACATCGAAGTTCCACCGATCGATTGGTGGTTACCACGGTGCGAAGATGGGTCGCTATCAGGATGTGATAGATTGCTATTTCGCTCGCGAGAACAATGGCGTTTATGCCGTTCTCGATATGCTCAATACGAAATATTTCATCTTCTCGGACAAGGAGTACCAAGAGAATCCAACACGCAATGGTGCTGCTTGGTTTGTGCAGGATGTCGAGATGATGGAGAGCCCAAAGGAGGCATTGGATGCACTTGGCGTGGTCGATCTGAAAACTACAGCCGTAGTCGAGAAGGGCGCTCCGCAGCCAAAGTGTGAGGGCGAGGGTCAAATCAAGCTCGTAGAGTATCGCCCTAACTACTTGCGCTACACCTACAACCTTACGGGCGGTAGTGCTGTAGCCGTATTCTCGGAGATCTACTACGACAAGGGTTGGCAAGCATATATCGATGGCAAACCAGCCGAGTCGTTCCGTGCCGACTACATACTTCGCGCAATGGAGTTACCAGAGGGAGAGCACACCGTCGAGTGGCATTTCAGCGCTCCAAATTGGATTTTGAGCTCGACAATTACTCTTATTTGCTCAATTTTGATTATCTTCGCACTCGCAATATCGCTAATTATCAAATGCTATGGCTGCTGCAAAAAGAAAAATATCGCGTAGCGTACGCTTTACCTACGCCTCATCGACCATTAGCATGACCTTTGTGCTCTTCTTGTTGGGCATCATAGGTTATGTTATGTCTAACATCTACTTCACAACAAAGGATATGCGCGAGAGCGTAACTATGATTGTGGAGTTGAAGGATGGACTATCCGAGGCTGAGCGCGACGAGGTGTCGGCAAAGATTGGCGAGAGCGATATGGTTGTGGCGATGAAGTTTGTGTCGAAGGAAGAGAAGGCTCAAGACGAAGAGTTTAAGCGACTCTATAATATTGATATCGAGGAGGTTTTGGATGTTAATCCACTGCCCGACTCGTTCGATGTAACCCTCTCGGAACTCTCGGCCGATGCCGTTGCGCTCAAGGAGTTTGTTGGCTACGTGAGCCACATCGAGGGTGTTAGCTATGTCAACTATCCGCAGACGCTGCTCGGCGAGATGCACTCCACGCTCGATATTATTCAACTTGTGCTGACCATCTTTGGTGGAGCGTTGCTTGTGGTGGCATTTGTGTTGCTCAACAACACCATTCGTCTTATGGTCTACGCGCGCCGAGAGATGATCAACACGTTGAAGGCCGTTGGAGCCACCAAGTGGTTTATTATGCGTCCATTCCTTGGACGTAGCGCTTTGCAGGGCCTATTGGCAGGTTTGTTGTCGGTAGCACTGTTTGCAGCTGCGCTCTATGGCCTCGAGCGCGTGGCGCCAGGCTTTGGCTTCTTCCCGAAGTGGGAGGTGTTGGCCATCATCGGTGGAGCAATGGTAGTGACGGGCATACTCGTAGCCGTCCTCTGCACACTACCTATCGTGAATCGTTTTGTAAATATGAAGTCGAACAAAATATATCTTTGCTAATATGAAAAATTTGTGGAACAACTGGGTTGCAAAGTTCAACTGCGTAAGCGATAAAAACGATGAGAAAATGCCTCTTACCATGCGCAACTATGTGTTGATGCTGGTGGGTGTTGTCGTTATCATATTGGGCTTTGTATTGATGTCGGGTGGTACAGTTGCTACTCCAGAGGAGTTCTCCTACGACATCTTCTCGTGGCGCCGCATTACACTTGCTCCATTTGTTGTTGTGGCAGGTTTTGCCTTCGAAATATATGCTATCCTGAAGCGTTTCTAGGCAGATTTTGTTGTCAACATATATGTAAACAAAAAAGTAGTTGCGAATTTCTCGCAACTACTTTGTTTTTAGCCCTTTGCAAAACTACTTCTTTGGTTTAGCAACTAGCGTACTCGACACCTTTCGCTCGCCATCGTGGTCGAACTTTTTGTTGTCGCACGGATGGTTCAGCACGCCATACTTTCGGCTCCACAGAGCCGACGAGCCACCACCATCGAGATTCATCGCTTCGACCAATCCCAACCACGATGCCAACTGTGTCAACTCGGCAATAGAGGCTCCTTCGGCCAGACCCTTGGCGCGACCATCAACCACCATAAAATAGATGTTGCCCTCGCCATCGCAACCCACCAACGAACGAGGGTGACGACGAAGGAAGAATGGCTTCTTGCGCTTGAGACTCTCGTCTGTCGACTCGGTGACGTCTCTGTACGACACCAATTCGCCATCGTCTATAAGCACAGGGCCACAGGCTATGATATTGTTGCAACCATTGCACTTGTCCTCCAACGATGGATAGTCGGGTATCTCGATTGTACGCACAATCTCGATTCCGTGGTCGTACATAAATAACAAGCCATTCACGCGCGGAAGTCCTGCAGGGTGCGATTCCGATAGGTTTGCACCATAGCTCTTCACGTATGTTGTTGGTTTACCTAATGTTACGGCCCAATAGCATGCGTTGATAGCGAAATGTGCATTGGCGGATTCACCAACCTCACTCACCTTTGTAACCTCCTCGGGCTGAATAACCCCCAACGAGTAGTGCTTCGGCGAGAATTTTACCACCGAAATGGTTTGTGGTGCACCGAATATTTTGGTTGAGAGTGTATAACCTTCGGCATTTTTCAGCTTTAGTTTGTGGCGTTTTGCTGATACAAACGCTAGCGAATCGGCATTTTGGGCCGAGAGCGATACCGCAACGAAGAGCAATGGCAATAGCCACAATATTCGCTTCATATCGTATACTACTTTTTGAGTTTAACTACCATACAGCTAGATACCTTGCGGTCGCCAGCGTGGTCGTACTTCTTGTTGCGACAAGGGTAGCTCACTACGCCCCAGTCGCTGCACCACATTGTCGATGAGCCACCTCCGTCGAGGTTGATGGCATCGCGCATACCGAGCCAAGAGCAGATTTTGGTTAGCTCCTCGATGGTTACACCCTCGGCATTGCCCGCCGAGCGACCATCTACAACCACAAGGTATACGTTACCAGCCTTGTCGGTACCCATTGCAGTACGAGGATGGCGCTGTGTGTAGGTGTAGAAAGCTCCTACAGGCTTGCCTCCTGCATTATCGACCATACCTTTGGTGTAGGCGGAGTGGTCTACAGATACCCCCTCGTCGATGAGCACAGGGCCCGATGCGATGATATTCTTATACTTTTTGGCATAGCGAGCCTCCTCTCCAGCCTTGCAATGGTCGATAACGACGCCCTTCTTGCCGATGCAGACCACACCATCCACACGCTCCTTCTCGAAGTCGGCGGTCACGGCAATCTGCTTGCCGTCGAGGCGGAGGAAGGTCGAAGGCTTGTCGATGCGTACATCCCAATAGCCAGCGTTTACGCCAAAATCTCCACCAGCCTCCGAGGCGGTCTGCGAAAGACGCTGCAGCTTTTCGGGCTGAACAATCTGGGTGTTATACATCTTTGGAGAGTAGCGAATCACCGATATGGTCTGTGTGGAGTTGAAGAGATTAACTCGCTCCACAACATAGCCTGTGGCATCGCCTGGCAAGCTGAAACCCTTGCGGTTGGCCGTTACCAAGCGAATTGAGTCTGCATTTTGCGCGAAGGCCGAGAGGGCCATCACCGAAGCAGCGATAAGAAGAGTAAATTTTTTCATATGCAAAGTTAAATTTAGGTTTTATCTCCACAAAGTTATCTTATTTATGCGAGATTGCCAAATTTTTAGAGTGGAGCGTCGCCTTCGTTATGCAAATTTAGCAAGAGAATGCAGTTGCGATAACACCCTCTTAATTTGCGATTCTCGCCCTTTTATTTTATATTTGCACTAAAATTAACTCCTATGGAGGGCTACAAGAAAAGACTTATTCTCTGTACATTGGCTTTGTTGCTGATGTCGGGACTCTCGGCACAAGAGAACAATAAAAAGTGGTCGCCTGTTGGTAACCGCAAAATCCGCGTTGTTCATTGGGGCATCATTCACAACCACTCCAAGGGCAAGTGGGAAGCCGTAAGGTCGCTGAGCGACGATTACGAACTGCTTGGATGGGTGGATGACACCGACTCGAAGGCTATGAGGATGAAGGAGCCCAAAAAGAGCATCTACGAGGGCTATCCTCGCTTCACTCCGGAGCAGGTTTTCAACGAAATAAAACCCGACCTCATCGTTATTGAGACCTCCAACGAGGAGCTGGTGGGTGTTGCCACACAGATTGCAAAGCACGGAATAGCGATGCATATGGATAAGCCGCTCGGAACATCACTCAAAGGCTTTGCCAAGATTAGCAAGATGTGCAGCGAGCGAAACATCCCTCTTCAGATTGGATATATGTTCCGCGCAAACGAAGCTATCAACAAAATGGTGGAGATTGCCAAGAGTGGCATTCTTGGAGAGATCTACTCTGTAGAGGCCGATATGGACCACAGCTATGGCTATCCAAAGTATCCTGAGTACGCCTCGCACTACCCTGGTGGCACGGCATACCTTCTCACTTGTCACGCCATCGAGTGGGCAATGCCTATCTTCAACGATGCGCTCCCTAAGCGCACTTGGTCTATAATCAAGCCTGCACCGGGCGACCCGGAGTGGGCAAAGACTCACACTTTGACCGTTATGGAGTATCCGAGAGCCAATGTGGTGATGCGAGTCTGCTCACGAGGCACTCAGTCGCGCAGACACATACGCATAGATGGCACTTGTGGCTCAATGGAGTTGGCTCCTATTGAGGATTTTACCAAGGTGAAGCATACTACTGGCGTGGATGGAAAGAACGAGACGCTGAGAACCCTTGAGGTGCGCCTCTATATCAAAAAGGTGAACAAAGAGGCAGAGGCTGCAGGCTACAAGAAAGGACTCAATAACATCGTCTTCCCTGCACCGACCGACCGCTATGCAGGACAACTCGAGGAGTTGGCGCGTATCATCCGCGGCGAGATACCTTACCCTCAAGGCCTCTACGAGCACGACCGTCGTGTCCACAAGGTATCGCTCGACGCCGTAAAGAACATCCGATAATCCATCCCTATTGCATATATCTTAAAATGGCTAAACAGAATATCAACAAGACCAACGCGGCTCGTCTGCTCGACCGTGCGAAAATCGCCTACGAATTGATTCCCTACGAGGTGGATGAGAGTGATTTGGCGGCTACGCACGTAGCCGAGGAGTTGGGTGAGCCTATCGAGCGTGTCTACAAGACATTGGTACTGAAGGGTGACCGCAATGGCCACTTTGTCTGCGTAATTCAGGGCGACAAAGAGGTCGATTTGAAGGTGGCAGCCCGAGTTTCGGGCAATAAAAAGTGCGACCTTATACCTATGAAGGAGTTACTCCCCACAACGGGCTATATTCGCGGTGGTTGCACTCCAATAGGAATGAAGAAGCCATTTCCGACCTTTATCGACGAGTCGTGCCTTGCCTTCGATTATATCTACATAAGTGCTGGTCAGCGCGGTCTTCAGTTGCGACTCTCGCCCACTGATCTTATCTCCTACACTCAAGCCAAAACCGATAACTTGACATTATAGCAGATATGGGGCGACACTTGAGTGTCGCCCCATACTGTTACTCGTCAAGATTTTCGCGTGACCGAAATATCTATTTTTCAAATGAACTCTTCTCGGGGAAAAGTTCTTCAAGGAATTTTGCCATTCGTGCACCATCCTCAGGCTTTGCACGCTCCGAGTCGTTTGCGCAGATCATTATTGGGTTGTACTTCTGCAATTGTGCAGAATAATCCTTTGTGTAGTTGTTTATACAGCGCGAATCGTTGGCAAAGCTGTTGGTCAAAAAGGACTTTATTGCACCAAAGACACCATTGACATTGTTGTAGCGGCTTACCTTTCGCAATACAGCGTGTCCAACGGCAATCATATAGTAACTCACATAAGCGCGTTGCATATCCTCGTCATTGCGGAAGCGATGGTGCGAGGTTGCACACCACCTCTCGGCGTGAAGGTTTTCCACACAGTATTGGTAGTCGCTTTTCAGATAGGCATCGAAGTTATGGTGCGGAGCAAGATATATCTTCTGAGAAAAATCTTCTCGTATCAAATCCTGCATTCGACGAATTATTCCGTGATAATTTCCTCGACGCAAAGCCTTTTGACGATTGAATCGAGCCAGTCGTACAATAGGAGTTCCGTCATCATGGAAAAACAACTCTCTTGTTGTTGGCTTTGTAAACATTGTATCATCGTTGCCAAGGATAAAATGTTCGCTTAATCCAGGTATGCGGTATATACGGCTCTCGAGTGCCTGACTATTAAACGTAGGCAATGCATCCTCTGGCATAATCTCCTTGTGGTCGACAATCGTAATCTTAGGGTGGTCGGTATTTAGCCATGCGGGACGTTGACCATCGGTTACGATGTAGATGTGATTTATCCACGAGGCATACTTTTCGACCGAGCGCAACGAGTAGCGCAACTCTTCGTTATCGCGCCAACGAGCATCGGCAACACCTTCGGTGGTCTTCTTCTCGCCACCGCTCATATATTGGTTGCGCTTGGCACGCCATTCGGGGTCGTTACCATCAACCCACATATAGACCAAATCTACATTCTGCATCGTTTGAAGCGATTATAAATTTTCACAAATATTTGGAACAAAAGTGGTGTGCGGTAGTGTGTGCTCATCTTCGCCTTGCTTATTGCCTCCGATAACCACGGAAACTCTGCAAAGAGGTCGCAGTTGTGAATCATAGAATGCCATCCGGCACGAAGCACTACTCCGTCGATAACACCCTCCACGGGGCTACCCTCCATTCTATCCTTGTAGGCAACATACAAACCCAAAAGGTTGCGCGACGAGGTTATGTGGCGCACGCTACGCTTCTGCGCACACATCGATGCTTCGTTGTCCTTGCGATAGTGATAAAGGGCTTCAGGTAGTTGTGCAATCGACTGTGCATAGAAGATAATCTGCGACATAAGATATATATCCTCGTGCATACCAAGTTTCGGGAACGAAACAAAGTTATCGGTATAGAGACGGCGACGGAAACATTTGGTTACGGTATAGCCGAATGAGTTGTAGTTCAGTATGTTGCGAATCCATAAACGCTTGGTCTCGGCAGTGTATGTGCGTTCGTGCTTGATGCTCTGCTTGCCTCCGCCATACTCCTTCACGAGGTCGAAATATACGATATCAGCATCGCTACGCACGGCCATAGCCATCACTCGCTCTACGGCATCGAGTTCAAGCCAGTCATCCGAGTCGGCAAAGAGGATGTACTCGCCCTCAGCACAGTCCAAACCAGCCTTACGAGCAGAAGGGAGACCTCCATTCTCCTTGTTGATGATGACGATTCGCTCCTTCAAGTGCGAGAATCTCTCCTCGATAAGAGCCTCCAGAATCTCCATCGAGCGATCCTTTGTGCCATCATTTACAAAAATAAACTGAATATCGTTGAAGGTCTGCCCCAACACGCTCTCGGCGCATTGGCGTATGTAACGCTCAACCCCATAGATGGGAACTATAAGTGATATTTTATAACGATGGTTCATTGCAACTAGAGCTCGTACTTTGACTTCTGAGGGAAGCGCTCATCGAATGCTGCAAGCAAGGCTTTGCGCAGCTCTTGGTAGCGTGCTTCCGAAAGTTGCACATCGTTGATACATACAAGCTTATGGGTAGGCTTGGTGATAAAATCGTGCAATTTATTGGCTGATACAATACCTAAGGAGAAGTGTTTCTTCGAGAGACGTTTTTTAACCAATTTCCCTTTGAGGTACATATAGTCGAGGTAGAGATATTGGTTGAGGTTATCCTCGTTGCGAACCTTCGAACTTGTATGTTTCGATATCTCGGCAGGAGCCTTCGAATAGACCTCCATACACTCACTCTTGAACATAGGCGTACAAACGTGCTGAGGTCGCAAGAAGAAGAGGCTCTTACGGCGACACAATAATTGGCGAGCCAAGCGGTCGGAGTTGCGGCAAATCTTCTTGAACATATCCCACGCAAAGAGGTGGTGAGACATACCAAGGAAACACTTGCCATCTTTGAAGAAGTCGCTCTTCGAGCACTTCAACATTGGGAAGATATCGTCATTGAAGTAGAGATACTCCTCGTCGAGGCCCGGGATGCGATGCAAGTAGGTTTCGATAGGGTTGCAGTTGAATGTTGGCAGATATTCGGCAGGTATAATATCCTTGTGGAAGACGATATTAACCTCTTCGCGATTTATCCACGCAGGGACCTGGCTCTCCTGCGATACCACGAGATGTACCTTGCGCACAAAGGACATATTCTCGGCTATACCACGAAAGAGGTATGGCAGAGTGCCCCAGTCACGAAAACGTTTCTCCAATACGGGTTGGTTGGTGTGCTTTTCGTAGTCGCTACGCCACTCCGGATCCAATCCATTTACGTATGTGATAACTATATCCACTTCTATCTTTTTTTATGCGGCCAACACCGCTTTTACTACCTACAAAGGTACGCTTTTAAATTCGTTTTACAAATTTTTAGCGATATTCTTGTTTGAGTCACATCTACTTTTCGACCTCGCCGTCCCAACTGAGGATACCGCCGTCGAGCTCGGTAATCTTCTCGAAACCTTGGTTTACAAGCCTCTCCGCTGCGATTTTGCTGCGCCTACCACTGCGACAATAGATGGCCACAGGTTGCTTCTTGTCGAGCTTCTCAGTCTCGGCATCCCAACTCTGACCATTCACGTCGATATTGATGGCGCCAGGAATATGGCCTTGGGCAAACTCCGATGGAGTGCGCGCATCAACGAGTTGCACCCCCTCAACCTCTATCGCCTTGGCAAACTCTTTGGCATCTACCGAGGTGAATCCACCTCTATTCTCGGCCGAACAACCCACCGCAAAGCAGGTTGCAAATATCCCTAAAAGAAACTTTTTCATAGCTGTAAATCCTAATTTACTCGCTCCTCGCCAACGTTTACCTTCTCGAACTTATAGCCCAAGCGGTGCAGCTCCATAGCTGCGCCTATGCGGAACAATACTCGTGTAGCTCGCGCAAAGATATAGAAGGCCTTTGTTGTTTGCGCCTCCACCTCTTCGCGACGAATAAAGGTGATGGCTGTGTTGGCAGCACGGCGCATCATCTCCTCAATCTTTTTCGCCTCCTCCGAGTCGAGCGCAAGGCCCAAGATATTCTGCACTATGTGTTCGTCCATATCATCAAATCCCTGCTCGCCGTGCAACTTTTCGTATGGCTCGGTGACGTAGACCTCCCAGTTATCGTCCCAACGATGTGCTACTGCCATACCAACATATCCCGCCCACGCTATTGCTGCGGCAGGGAACGAGTGCAGCTGTGGCACCGCGTCGGCCATATACTCGGGAGCATACTCCTTCCAACGCTCGTCCAAATCCTCCGACGAGAGAAGCGTACCCTCCAACATCTTATGCGAGGTACAAAGACGCAACAACTCTGTTATGAGGTTGTTCTCGAAAGTGTCGAAATATTCAATTTGTTCCATATCTCTATTTTGTTTTTGCAAATCTGTCGGTTACAACCGCACATGCGGCATCACCTGTAATGTTTAGTACGGTGCGAATCATATCGAAAAGGCGGTCCAATGCATATAGAAGAGGTAGTCCCTCGATTGGAATACCTGCCGCGGCCAACACCGCTACAACCATCAAGGTCGGTCCTGGCACACCCGCCTGACCTATGCTACCAAGCGAGGCGGTAACAGTTATAGCTACATATTGCGCCACACCCAACTCTATGCCGTAGATTTGGGCGAAGAACAGCGCCACCAAGGTGTAGTAGATGGCATTACCTATCATATTGATTGTGGCTCCGAGTGGCACCACAAAACCCGTAACCTCCTTCGAAACACCCATCATCTCGCAAGCACCCATTGTTACGGGCAATGTCGCCATAGAAGAGGCGGTCGAGAAGGCAACAATCTGAGGTCGAAGCATCGCCGAGAAGAATGTCTTGACGCCCACCTTCGACATAAACATCACGGTAGCGGGATAAACTATAACACCCATAATAAGTACCGCAATGAGGTCTACCCACAGCAGATTTATCACCTTGACGAGGATGTCGAAACCGAATGTACCCATAGCATCGGCCATCAAACCAAACACGCCCAATGGTGCTACCCACATCACCTTGCCAATGCACCAAATCAACGCCTCGAGCAGATAATTCAAGCCATTGGTAACCTTGGTGCGCTTATCCTCCTTGAGTGCTGCAATACCAAAACCTAGGAAGAGTCCGAAAACTATGATTTGCAATATGTTGCCCTCGGCAAATGCCTGTATAGGGTTGGCCGGAATCATACCTATGATGGTGTCCCAGAACGATAGCTCGGTGGCTGTTCCTGGGTCTGCACCAGGCTTAATAAGGCTTTGGATGCTCTCGGCACTAAGTCCTGCTCCTGGCTCGAAGAGTAGGCCCACACCTATGGCGATGACTATCGAGACAACCGTGGTTAGCAGAATATATGCTATGCTCGCGATGCCAATCTTGCCAGCCGAACGCGAATTACCAAGCGATGCTGCACCCGAAATAATAGAGATACCTACCAATGGTACCACCAACATCTTTATAAGTTGGATGAAGAGATCACCCAGCGGCTTGAACATCGCGCTCTCGGCGCCCATCTGCACGCCTACACCTATTCCAGCGGCCATTGCCACCAGGATCCATAGACCCAAATTTTTCAATATCTTTCCAATCATACGACAAATATATGAAAAATTACTCTCTCTACAATAGCAAATCCCGCGAAAATGAAGCGTGCGTCTAAATATCTTCCTCTTCGCCTGAATTGTAGCCAAATGTTTGAATAACCCGAAAAAATATTATAACTTTGTAATTTGAAATTTATCGAGCGTTGGCGTGATGAACAAATTGGAGATATTTATAGCAGGCTCTAAGGCCTTGGAAGAGGAACGTTCGTGGGTGCGAACCGTAGCCTCTAATATCGTTGCGGAGTACCACCGTAAAGGTGTGGTGATGCACTATGCTATCTACGATTACACCAATTTCGACCTCACGTTCGACACCAATGGCCAACAAAACAACTACAATAACTATATTGCCAATCAGGCCGATTTGGTAATCTTTATCTTGGACAAGACGATTGGCGACAAGACGCTCGGCGAGTTCGATGTTGCGTACAACGCATACAACACTAAAAGACGCCCAAGCATTTGCATCTTCTCCAAGAAGCATAATACCTACGACGAAAATATCGATAAGCTAAGGGCAAAAGCAACAAGCCTCAATCAGTACTACAACGAGTACGAAACTCGCGAGCAGCTCGAGCGATTGGTCGACAAACTTCTTCGAGACCATTCTGACCGTATAGTAGAGAAGAACAATCGCCGAAGAATTGCCAAAATTATCTGGAGTGTTGTGGCCCTTGCGGTGGTTGCAATAGTTGGTGTTGCGGCATTCGCATTGAATAGTGGTTCGAAGGAGTCAAACGAGTCTGCTCCAGCCCCTGCAATTCAGCCAGTGGCAGAGAACAACGTTGTTGTCGTGGCGGAAAAGCCAGTTGTAGTGAGTACTCCAAGCCAAACAGTCGAAGTAGAGAAACCTGTTGTCGAGAGCCCTGAACCTCAAAATGTTGCGGTAAAAAGTAGCACGACCGAGCCAAAGGCGGCTCAAGCGCCAGCAAAGCAGCAGAAGGCGGAGACTGTAGCCTCCACCAAAACCGAGGCGGCTGCACCAAAGCAGACCGCGCAACCCGCCAAGCCAAAGCCTACGTTACGCGAAAAGGCAGACGCGGGGGATGTGGCTTCGTGCTACGAGTTGGCCCTAAAGCTTCAAAGCGGAAGTGGCGTTGCCAAGAACCTTGGCGAGGCGTTTCGATATATGAAGTTGGCAGCCGAGGGCGGATATAGCAAAGCCTATCGCCCACTTGGCGAGATGTATCATCAGGGTGCGGGCGTTGCCAAGAATCGCGACGTGGCAGCCCAATGGTACCAGAAAGCGGCAGATGAGGGCGACAGAAAGGCGTTGCAGATTTTAAATAACATGTTATAACAAAAACTCGAAATAAGATGAAAAGACTCATTTTGTTGGTTGTAGCGGCGCTTTTCGCATCGGTCGGCTACGCTCAAACGGTAAAATTCACAGTTCCCGATGTGGAAGTGAAGGTTAAAAGATGTATTTGTAGTGGCGATACCGCATATATCGATTTGGTTGTGACCAACTGGAGGGGCAACGAGCTTGAGGCAACAATCTTAGAGAGCGAGCCGATGGGTGGATATAGCAATTTCTACACAGCAGCCCACGACGACGAAGGTAACGCCTACAGATACAAAGAAAATTTGAGCATTACTTTTAGTGGTGTAGGGTGGCCATTCTGCAAGCTTCCTGCTGAAGTTCCTGTCAAGTTTAGGGTTTACATCAAAAATCTCTCTAAGTATGCCAGCGAGTTTAGTCTGCTGAAGGTGGCATTTCGCGGAATATCTCAGACAGAGCCATACGGTGCTGCACTGCTCGAAATCCGCAACATACCAATCACCCGCCAATAGCACAAATCTACAAATCTATAACAACAGAGCCTGTCTAGCGTTAGATGGGCTCTTTTGTGTGTAAAAAAGGTGCATACCTAGATTGTATTTTCTAAAATTTTCACTACCTTTACAATCGTAAACATTGGGAATATGGGTGGCACAACAAAATTTCTCGCTCCACGAGTGGTGCTCGCAACCTTTGCTGTTGCGTTATTTGTTGCGCAGTGGCTCTTCGGCTCATTTCCCGTGTGGTTTTTTGCTGCACCTATGAATCTGCTACTCTTGGCCTTGCTGATTGTGGCAGTATGGGCTGGATTTCGACACCGTCAATCCTTGGTTGTGCAATATTTCCTTTCGGCCGAGGCAAGCTATATCTCATTGGCTGTGGCGGCGATTATGGCCGTAGTGCTAGGCTTGCAGAGCGAGCCCGACACAACGTCCTGGCCTGTGATAGGTGGTTTTCTATTTGTTCTTACGACTCTTACGTTTGTCATTCTGCGCGGATGGCGCAACGAAGGTGGTGTGCGATGGCGCTTCCTCCTCACCCATTGTGGTTTGTGGCTATCTGTAGCCGCAATGCTCTTTGGTGCGGCCGATAAGCAGGTGATGCGTGCATATGTGTGCGAGACTCCCACTCGTGAGGTTGTAAACGAGCAGGGTGTCAAAAGTTATCTCGACTACGAACTGCGCCTCGAGAAATTCGAGGTTGAGCACTCCGAGAGTGGTACACCCGAGCGATTCTGCGCGACGATAGCCATAGATGATAAGCTAGTGAATATAGAGGTAAACAGCCCATACTCACAAAGTTATGGCGAAGATCTCTATCTGGTGAGTTATATGTCGCAGGGTTGCGTGTTGCAGATTGTTCGCGAGCCTTGGCGTGGTGTTACCGCCGTGGGAGTGGCGATGTTGCTACTTGGGGCATTTATGTTGTTTATGCAGGGTTTTCGAAGAGAGGAGAAAAAGTAGTTAGCTATGGTGGCAAGTTGGAACATATTCCCTTGGTTTGCTATCGCAACGGCGACTCTTGCTGTTGTGGGTGCGGTGCTTGCTCTGTGCAATCGTCGCACATCGGCGCTTGTTGCCTCACTACTTGCCGTAGCCACGTTGGGCATCTTTGTGGCTATGTTGTGGATTGGACTCGAGCGACCGCCAATGCGAACAATGGGTGAGACCAGATTGTGGTATTCGCTATTTCTATTGGTGGCTGGTGTGGCAACATACGCAAGGTGGCGTTTTCGTTGGGTGCTCGGCTTCTCGACGCTTCTCGCTACGGTCTTTATGGTTGTCAACTGCCTACATCCCGAGCTTCACGATAAAGGTCTTATGCCAGCATTGCAGAGTGCGTGGTTTATGCCTCACGTGGCGGTCTATATGTTTTCGTACGCATTGCTCGGCGTGGCGACACTTCTGTCCATCTACTATATCTTCAAGCGCAACAGCAGCGTTCTACCAGCAATAGACAACCTGCTTGGTGGAGGCATTGCTCTCTTCACGGTAGGTATGCTTACGGGAGCCTTGTGGGCAAAGCAGGCGTGGGGCGAGTATTGGAGCTGGGATGCCAAGGAGGCGTGGGCTGCAGCCACCTGGTTTATCTATTTGGGGGCTATACATCTGCGATTGTTGCGTCCACGCGCTGTGCGCACCTTCTGCGTATTGCTCGTTGTTGCATTTCTGTCGCTTCAGATGTGCTGGTACGGAGTGAATTATCTCCCTTCGGCCGAAAAGAGTGTTCATTCATATAATCGAAATAACTAAAACCACTAAAAACAAGAACCATTATGAAGAAAAAACTAATCATTGCTATTTCGGTACCTTTGGTACTCTTGGTTGTTGCTTTTGCAATTTTCCGTATTATGGAGCGAGCTCCGTCTGCCGACCTTCCGCTCGACAAGCGTGTGTCGATGATTTTCGATAAGGGCGGCTGCTTGGATTGCCACTCGGCAAAGGCGGAAAAGCCATTCTATGCCGATTTTCCTATTATTGGAGATATGGTAATGACCGATATCAACGAGGGCTATCGAGCCTTCGACATCGAGCCTTTGTTGACGAAACTTCAGGCTGGCGAGAACGATTTCAACCCTGTAGATGTTGCCAAGATAGAGAAGGTGGCACTCGATCAAAGTATGCCAATGGCAAAGTACTACCTCGTACATTGGGGTAGCCGTATGACAGAAGATAAGCGAGACATTGTTCTCGAATGGGCAGCGACCTATCGCACCAACTACTATAACGATGGTCTCGCTGGCAAACACGCTGCCGAGCCTGTTCGCCCTATCGACGAGACCTTGCCATACGACGCAGCAAAAGCGGCATTGGGCTTCAAACTCTACCACGACACTCGTCTCTCGGTTGATAACACCGTTTCGTGCGCTTCGTGCCACGGTTTGAACACTGCTGGTGTGGACAACAAGCAATATTCAGAGGGTGTTGAGGGCAAGCTTGGAGGTGTGAACGCACCAACCGTTTATAATGCCGTTTACAACTTTGTGCAGTTCTGGGATGGTCGCGCCGTAACCCTTGCCGATCAGGCAGCTGGCCCTCCGGTAAACCCTGTGGAGATGGCTTCGCCAAACTTCGATGCTATCGTTGCAAAACTCAACAAGGATGCCAAATTCGTACGCGAATTCAAGGCTGTATATCCCGAGGGACTCTCGCAGGCCACCATCACCGATGCTATCGAGCAGTTCGAGCGCACGCTCATAACTCCGAACTCGCGCTTCGATAAATATCTTCGTGGTGACGATTCGGCCATCACCGCCGAGGAGTTGCAAGGCTATGAGCTTTTCAAGAAGTACAACTGTGCAACCTGCCATGTGGGCAAGAACTTGGGTGGCGAGAGCTACGAGTTGATGGGCTTGCGTAAGCACTACTTCGCAGATCGTGGCCTCGAGCTCACCGAGGAGGATAATGGACGCTTCAAGCAGACAGGTGTCGAGCGTGACCGTCACCGCTTCAAGGTGCCAGGCTTGCGTAATGTAGCCCTCACTTGGCCATACTACCACGATGGTACCCGCACAACCCTAAAGGAGGCTGTTTGCGATATGGGAACCTATCAGTCGGGCGTCACTCTCACCGATGCTGAGGAGGATAAGATTGTAGCCTTCCTCAACACCCTCACAGGCGAGTATCAGGGCAAACCTCTTACCAACGATAATGTGCAGAAATAATCTGCGCATAAAGCAAGAAAAACCAACCTCGTGCTCGAGGTTGGTTTTTTGTTATACTAGACTTGGTGAATGTTACAACTCGGTCTTCCACAAGCCGTGCAAGTTGCAATACTCGTATACGGCGATTGGTTTGCTGTCGCAAGTGCAGAACACAGCCTCAGGTTTGTCGGTGAGGTCTATGCGATGACCACCATTCTCGGTCTCTACATAGATAAATGCAATATGATGCTCAGGCAACATTGGGTGTGCAACACTTCCAACCTCCACCTTTATGTGGCAGTCGTCAATCTTTGTTACAACAGGAACGTGCTTCTCGTTGCTTGCGTCCACCGTGTTTGGCACTAACTCCTTCATCGGCACACCACAGCATACCACTGGAACCTTCGAATCTACCACTTTTTGTATAACATTGCCGCAATGAGGGCAAACATAAAATTTAACAGCCATAGTTTTATTAGTTTTAATTGGTTAAAAATCAAAATTGCTTCTCGCTCTCGACTATATCGCAAACAGCCAAGGTACCACCGATACTACCAATAGCAAAATCAGTACCATATATATTATTACGCGAAGCCATTTCATTGGGATGTGCTTGCAGAAGAATCCGTCTATCACCTTCCAGTGTAGTATCAGATGCACCGCCAGCAACACCATCATCGCTATTCCGGCCCACAAGTGAATCAAGAACCACCAGCCCTTGCCACTGTTGTATATGCTCTCGGCAAGGTTGCGTACCCACTCCTCTTGCGAGGTTAGCAATGGGCGTACCACTCTTAATGCTATGCCCGCGATGCTCATTAGTGCCATCGACACAAAGAGCAAAAGGTCGATAATGATATTTGTCTTGAGCGAAACTTTCATTGTTATTCTCTTTTCTTACTGCAAATTTAAGCGATATTTTGCGAAAGTGCAAATCATATTTTTCTATCGCAATATAAGCAAAAACTATACACTGCAAGATTCCTATTGCGCGATGTGGCAAAAATCACTACCTTTGCAATATGAACGCACCACACTTCACCATTCGACCCGCACGGAAGAGCGACGCTCCAATCGTGGCAATGGCCGTTGCCATAGCCATTGGCGACGAGGAGGCGCTGCACGACTATTGCGGCGAGGAGCCTATGGATGTGCTTACCGAGATTGCAGCCACAACCGCCACGCAGTATAGTTGGCAGTTTGCCCTTGTTGCCGAGTGCGACAGTAGGGCTGTGGGTGCCGTTGTGGGCTACGATGGCGCACGATTGAAGGAGCTTCGCGAGGGCACATTTGCCATCTTGCGCGCGAGGGTGGGGCGCGTTCCCGACATTGCAGACGAGACCGAGGCGGGCGAATATTATCTCGACTCGTTGGCTGTACTGCCCGAATTTCGCGGTGCAGGTGTGGGCGCAGCTCTTATTGAAGCCTTTTGCGAAAGAGCTTTCGCGGAGGGAGCAAAACGTGTTGGCTTGATTGTTGAGGTTGAGAATCGAGCCCAAGAACTCTACCTTTCGCTCGGCTTTCAGCCCGTCGGTGAGCGCCTATTCTTTGGCCATAGGATGCATCATCTGCAAAGAGAGAGGTAGATTTGCCTAACGAAATATCACTCGTAGCCGAGTCGAAATAGGGGCTTTCAATCCCATTTTAGGGGCTAAAATTGGGTAAAAAGAGAAATATTTACACAAAATGTTAAATTTTTTCAAAAAATATTTGCACAGTAAAAATATTTGCTCTATATTTGCACTCGCAAAACGGATAACACCGCTAGCAAAGTTCTAAACAATGCGGAAATAGCTCAGTTGGTAGAGCACAACCTTGCCAAGGTTGGGGTCGCGAGTTCGAGTCTCGTTTTCCGCTCAAAGAGCCCAAATAAAAAAGGACAAAGTAACGAAAAACCTCTTTGAAACGCTGTTTCAGAGAGGTTTTCTCATTTTTGGTCCGATAGTCCAAAACCCGAAAATCACCTATTTCTGATGTACATAGTGTTACACACCGTTACAAATAACCCTATTTTTGATTTTATGTAACGGTTGCAACGAATCTATGTAACGGTTGTGGTGGTTAACAAACTTTCTGTCTGTGGTTTACCTATACTTTTCCTGTACGCCAAATGCGTCAAAAAG
>JAZLDJ010000086.1:0-1632 GCA_045614685.1 Alistipes sp.
GTTGTCTACGAGACCAACTCGGAGTCGTTCGTTCAGCCTATACTTTACAACACACAGAAGCAGATGGGATATTGCGACTACTACATCTTCGGAGATTTGATGCAATACACCATCAACACCAACTTCGAGAACTCGGCACAGCTGGTCTACAACTACGTCATCTCGGAGAACTTCACCAACCAGATGTGGAGTCTTTACAAGCAGTTTGGTAACGCACAGTATATGCTTGCTTTGGCACGCAAAGAGTGCGAGAAGGAGGGCGAGGGCAACCCAGCAATGATAGGCGTGGCGTTGGTACTCCGTTCGTGGATTGGGCACCTCTTGACCGACACCTATGGTAATGCTCCATACTCGCAGGCAGGAACCATCGCATTGCAGGGTGATAACTTCAGCTACACAGTACCTTACGACGACCAGAAGGCAATCTACACCGACCTTTTGCGTTCGTTGGAGGAGGCAAACGCTTGCTTTGCAAAGGCAAAGGCGATGGTTGAGAATTTGGTGCTCTCGAGCGCAAACTTCAACCCTATTTGCGACTTTATGTACAACGGCGACATCGATAAGTGGCACCGTTTCGGAAACGCGCTCTACCTCCGTCTGTTGATGCGTGTTTCGAACAAGGTAATGGAGGAGTCGGAGGGTATCATCTCGTTGGGCGAGGAGTATGGCGACATCAACGTCATAGCCAAGATAAACGAGATTTACAACTCGTTCAATTCTGAAACAGGCGACGGCGACTACCCTGTTATGCGTAGCCTCGACGATAGCGCACGCGTACAGTTCAGCTCGAAGGACTCGGCACTCTACACCTCGTTCTACTCCACCACAAGTGGTAACTGGAACGGTGAGGCAGCTTGCTTGTCGTTGACCGACTTGATGCTCATAGACTACAACAGCAAAGACGAGGCTAACTGCAAGTGGGACCCACGCTACTTCCGTTACTTCACCAAAGCGTTGGGCGCACCTTCGCAGGAGACTCGCGAGTACTTGCGTGCATACTTCGACGAGCACGTCAGCTCCGCAGGCAACTCGCAAGTTGGTCGCTACCCACGTGGTATCTACACAGGCGAGCACACCGGTGATTTGAAGATGGACCCGGCATACGCTATTCTGAACTACGACGAGATGCTCTTCATCTTCGCTGAGGCAGGCGCACGTGGCTGGATTCCGATGTCGCAGAAGGCGTACAAGGACCTCTACCTCGATGCTAACCTCAAATCTATCTTGCAGTGGCACGTTGGCTGGGATAAGGCGAAAGACTACTACACAGCATCGTCGCCAGAGGTTATCAACTTTATGGACTACCTCGACAACGAGTTCGACTACAACAAGGCTGTCGAGACCATTATACGACAGAAGTACGTAGCAATGTTCTGGGTAGGTCTTGAGTCGTGGGCAGACTATCGCCGTACCGGTTATCCTGTATTGCGTACCAATGGTCCTTCGGCAATGAACAACGGCATTTTGCCAACACGTATGCGTTACCCATCGACCGAGGCATTCCAAAACGCCAAGTGGTACACTGAGGCTGTAAACAGCTGGCTCAATGGCGACAACAATATGCTTACGAATATGTGGTGGGCAACCACAGCCGAGAGTAAGGCAATACGCAGTTTAGGTCGCAAATAACAC
>JAZLDJ010000087.1:0-11973 GCA_045614685.1 Alistipes sp.
TCACGCGCAAGAAGAAAAAAGGTTTTGAAGCTTGCCAAGGGTAACTTTGGTTCAAGGGGAAACGTTTGGACAGTAGCGAAAAACACTGTCGAGAAGGGTTTGCAGTATGCTTATGCACACCGCCGACTCAAGAAGCGTACATTCCGTTCGTTGTGGATCACTCGTATCAACGCTGCAGTTCGCGCTTACGGTATGACCTACTCGGAATTCATCGGTAAAGTTAATGCTAAGGGTATCGCCCTCAACCGTAAGGTTATGGCTGACTTGGCAATGAACGAGCCAAAAGCATTCGAGGCAATCGTAAAAGCAGTTAAATAGCCTCTTGTTTTGTTTCAAGAGTGTGAGCCGTTACCATTGTGTAGCGGCTTTTTTGTGCAAAGTAGTTACATGGCTATTTAACTGCTTACATACCTACATTCCCCCTAAATCCCCCTTTGAAAAAGGGGGACTTGTCGTTTCACTCCATTAATAGTATTTTGTGTCTTATCGCACGACCGTTATCTCTCGTAGGTAACGGTCTTTTTTTTGTAAAGCCGTCTTTCGAAGGCTGGCTAAAACGCAAATATTTAACTGTACCTATGACATTACAAAAAGAGCCCGGCATAAAGCCAAGCTCTTTAAGTTCACCAACTTACCGTGTTTACCACAAGCAAGTGCAGTGTGGGTTGCCATAGATTAATCAATCGCTCTACTCTACCCACTTAATCTTTGACATATCGCGAGGTTTCGCCTCGGGTGTTTCGTCGGGATAACCCACCGCCAAAGCGTAGCGTAACTTGTAGCCCTCCGAGAAACCGAGCGACTGCAAATGGTTCTGCATTGCAGGCTCGGCAAACATCATCTGCACGCTTCCAAGGAAGCAAGTACCAAGGCCCAACTCGGTGGCTGCAAGCATCACATTCTGTGCCAAGCAACCAACATTTTCGCCCGCAAAAAGTCCGTCCGGAGCCGCCACAAAGATAACAGCTGGCGCATTTCGGAAGATGTTTTTGAAGCCAGGCTTGAGCAGATAATCTGCCTTATTCGTACCCTCGACAGCCTTCAAATAGGCGGCGGTAGCGCCATCAATCCACTCCTTAGAATCGACAATACGCACCTCCCACTCCTGCTTGTTCATAGCACTCGGTGCCCAAACGCCACACTCGGCCAAAAGTTGCAATTTTTCGCGCTCAACAGAAGTATCCTTATAAGCTCGAATACTGCGTCGCGACTTAATGGTCTCGACCACGCTACTCTTCTCAGCATCAGCATCTTCGCACTTTGAACCATTGGTTACAAACCAAACACCAAGCAACGCCGTCGCGCACAACGCAAGCACACAAATAATCTGTTTCATAATATACAAGAATTAATATTCGACATAGTGCAAATATAATTGATTTTTATCAATTATGCAAACTCTTATTTTTAGTCATTCATTATTCGTTTTTTACAAAAAAATGTATTATCTTTGCAGAGATATATACGCGTGCATACATACACGCACGCAACAAAACGATTTGAATTATGGCAAAGAAAGATAATAACGACTTTTCAATCTTGGATGATTTGGGCCTCTCGCCCGATATCACCGATCAGAAGCATCAGGTGATACCTATCATCGCAGGTAACGACGAGGACACCATCGAGGAGGTTCAGCTTCCCGAGATACTTCCTATTCTCACACTTCGTAGCTCGGTGCTCTTTCCGGGTGCAATAACCCCTATCACAGTAGGTCGAGAGAAGAGCATTGCCCTAGTGCGTGCCGTACAGGCCGAGAGCGGCTTGTTGGGTGCGGTTTTGCAGCGCAATGCCGAGATTGAGACCCCTACTCCCGACGATATGTACCGCGTAGGTACCGCTGCGCGCATCCTCAAGATTTTGGAGATGCCAAACGGCAACCTCACGGTTATCCTCTCGGGATTGGAGAAGATTGAGGTGGGCGAGTATATCTCGACCGAGCCTTTCTTCAAGGCTAAGGTCACACCTCTGCTCGACTCTACCCCAGAGCGCAACAGCGTGGAGTTCGACGCACTCATCGAGTCTATCAAGGATGTGGCGTTGAACATCATTAACACGTCGCCAACTCTACCAAAGGAGGCTTCGTTCGCGATTAAGAATATCGACTCGCGCCGAGGCATCGTAAACTTCATATGCTCGAACCTCGAGTTCTCGGACGACGACCGTCAGACTCTGCTCGAGGCTCCAGGTCTCTTGGCTCGTTCACGCAAGTTGCTCGAGATACTCATTCGCGAGCAGCAGCTTCTCGAGCTCAAGCAGGAGATTCAAGGCAAGGTGAAGGTGGAGATTGACAAGCAACAGCGCGACTACTATTTGCAGCAGCAGATGCGCACCATACAGCAGGAGCTCGGCGAGGACGAGGATGGCGACATCAAGCGTCTGCGTGAGGCTGCAGCCAACAAGAAGTGGGGCAAGGCCACTGCCGAGCTCTTCGAGAAGGAGCTCTCAAAAATGGAGCGCCTGAACCCTTCTGTAGCCGAGTACTCGGTGCAGATGAACTATTTGCAGTTGATGGTAGACCTTCCGTGGGAGGAGGTGACCGAGGATAACCTCGACCTCAAGTGCGCGCGCGAGCAACTCGACGCCGACCACTTCGGTTTGGAGGAGGTTAAGGACCGTATCTTGGAGCACCTTGCAGTAATCAAGCTCAAGGGCGATTTGAAGTCCCCTATCCTCTGCCTCTATGGCCCTCCGGGAGTTGGTAAGACATCGCTCGGAAAGTCGGTAGCAACAGCTCTTGGTCGCAAGTTTGGACGTATCTCGCTCGGTGGTTTGCACGACGAGTCTGAGATTCGCGGACACCGCCGCACCTACATCGGAGCTATGCCTGGCCGTATCATCGAGACCATCAAACGTTGCGGCTCGTCCAACCCAGTAATCATCCTCGACGAGGTGGATAAGATTACCGTAAGCAACCACGGCGACCCATCGTCGGCATTGTTGGAGGTGTTGGACCCAGAGCAGAACACCACATTCCACGACAACTACCTCGACACTGAGTACGACCTCTCGAAGGTATTATTCATTGCTACGGCTAACGATATTGGCGCTGTTAGTCCAGCCCTACGCGACCGTATGGAGTTGATAAATATCCCAGGATACATCCTCGAGGACAAGATTGAGATTGCCGAGAAGCATCTCGTACGCAAACAGTGCGAGGCGCACGGCTTGAAGGAGGAGCAGATGGTTGTGGAGCGCAACATCGTCGAGAAGATTATCTCCGACTACACCCGCGAGTCGGGCGTTCGCTCGTTGGATAAGCAATTGGCTAAGTTGGCTCGTTCGCGTGCCAAGCAGATTGCCTTCGAGGAGGAGTTCGAGCCATCGTTGTCGGCCGAGCAGGTAGAGAAGGTTTTGGGCAAGCCAAAGTTCCGCAACGACGAGTACGAAATAAAGGATATGGTAGGTGTAGTTACAGGCCTTGCTTGGACATCGGTAGGTGGCGACATCCTCTACATCGAGAGCATACTCACACCTGGCAAGGGCAAGTTGTCGCTTACTGGTAACTTGGGCGACGTGATGAAGGAGTCAGCAACCATTGCCCACGAGTGGGTTATGGCGCACCACAAGGAGCTCGGCATAGACCCTGCCGTATTCGAGAAGAACGACCTCAACATCCACGTTCCCGAGGGTGCTGTGCCAAAGGATGGCCCTTCGGCAGGTATCACAATGATAACCTCGATTGTATCGACCTACACAGGCCGCAAGATTAAGGAGCGCATTGCAATGACGGGCGAGACCTCGTTGCGTGGTCGCGTATTGCCTATCGGTGGCGTGAAGGAGAAGATTCTGGCAGCCAAGCGCGCCGGCATCCACACCATACTTCTCCCTGAGGAGAACCGCAAGGATGTGGAGGAGATTACAAAGGAGTATATCAAGGGCTTGACGTTCCACTACGTTCGTACCAACGAGCAAGTTTTGGAACTTGCGCTCGAAAAATAACAGAGAAGACCTATGCGAAGCATTGCTATCATACCGGCTCGTTACGCCAGCACACGCTTTCCGGCAAAGCCACTTGTTAAGCTTGGCGACAAGTTTATCATTCAGCACGTCTACGAGCGTGTTGCCGAGTGCGTCGAGATGACCTACGTAGCAACCGATGACGAGCGCATCTTCAATGCCGTGAAGAGTTTTGGTGGCAATGTGGTGATGACCTCGTCGGAGCATCGCTGTGGTACAGACCGCTGTTGCGAGGCATTGGCGAAGATTGGCTACGAGGCCGATATCGTCATAAACATTCAGGGCGATGAGCCATTTGTGCAGCGCGAGCACATAGAACTACTGAAGAGCGGCTTCGAGAGCGAGGATACCGATATAGTCACCTTGGCCGTGCCATTCAGCATCGAGGGTGGCTTGGAGGCTCTCGAGAATCCGAACTCACCAAAGGTGGTAATCGACGAGTCGTCGCACGCACTCTACTTCTCGCGCTCGGTCATTCCATACATTCGTGGTGTGGAGCGCGGAGAGTGGCTCAACCACCACACCTTCTACAAGCACATCGGAATGTATGCATTTCGTCCGCACGTATTGAAGGAGATAACCGCTCTGCCACAAACTCCACTCGAGAAGTTGGAGTCGCTCGAGCAGTTGCGCTGGATTGAGAGTGGCTACAAGGTGAAAATTGGCATAACCCAACACGAAACAATCGGCATTGACACACCCGAAGATTTGGTGAAGGCCGAGCAACATATCAAGAACATCAAATAATTTCTAACATAAAAACTTAACACTATGAAAAAAATCTTATTGGCAATTGCATTGTTCGCAATTGGTGTTTCGACCGCTTCGGCAGAGTGGAAAATTGCAGGCGACAAGATTCGCACAGAGTGGGCAGAGAAGGTAGACCCTTCAAACGTTTTACCCGAGTACCCACGTCCACAGTTGGTACGTGCCGAGTGGCAGAACCTCAACGGCTTGTGGAACTACGCCATCACCGAGATTAACGCAGCACAGCCTGCAACTTACGACGGCGAGATTCTCGTTCCATTTGCAGTGGAGTCGGCTCTTTCGGGCGTTGGTAAGTGGATTAACGAGAAGCAGCTCTTGTGGTACGAGCGCGAATTCACCGTACCTTCGAAGTGGATGTCGCAGCGCGTATTGCTCCACTTTGGTGCAGTAGATTGGAGCGCAGACATCTACGTAAACGACGTATTGGTTGGTAGCCACACTGGCGGTTTCACTCCATTTGCTTGCGACATCACTGCAGCCCTCAAGAAGAAGGGTGCACAGAAGTTGGTTGTTCGCGTGTGGGACCCAACCGAGAAGGGTGAGCAGCCTGTAGGTAAGCAGCTCACAAAGCTTGGTAAGATTTGGTACACCCCAGTATCGGGTATTTGGCAAACTGTATGGTTGGAGCCAGTATCGAAGCAGAACCACATCGTAAACATCCTTCCTGAGAGCGACCTCCGTCACAGCGATATCATCGTAAAGACCGAGTGTGCAAAGCAGGAGGGTATCGTAACTGTAGAGGTATTCGACAACGGCACTAAGGTTGGCGAGGGTTCGGCTCCATGTGGCTCGGCTGTTAAGGTACACATCACAAACGCTAAGTTGTGGACTCCAGAGACACCTCACCTCTACGACTTGAAGGTTTCGTTGAAGGAGAATGGCAAGGTGGTTGAGAGCGTAAACTCGTACACCGCAATGCGTGAGTTGGGTAAGGTACGCGACGAGTATGGTCACCTCCGCGCAACCCTCAATGGCAAGCCAGTATTTATGTATGGTCCACTCGATCAGGGTTGGTGGCCAGATGGTTTGTACACCGCACCAACCGACGAGGCTTTGGCTTGGGATATTCAGTTTACAAAGGATTTGGGCTTCAACACCATCCGTAAGCACATCAAGGTTGAGCCTGCACGTTGGTTCTACCACTGCGACCGCTTGGGTATGCTCGTATGGCAGGATATGCCTTGCGGTGAGCAGAAGCGTCCTTACTCGTGGTCGCGTCACCAGATCAATGGCGGTTCGGACACCGAGTTGAGCGAGGAGTTCAAGCGCAACTACTACAAGGAGTGGGGCGAGATTATGGACTTCTGTCGTTTCTTCCCTTCGGTAGTTGTTTGGGTACCATTCAACGAGGCATGGTCGCAGTTCGACACCGAGAAGGTTGTGGATTGGACCTTCAAGCGCGACTTCTCGCGATTGATCAACCCTGCCAGCGGTGGTAACTTGCGCGAGTGCGGCGACATCATGGATTGGCACAACTATCCAAAGCCATGCATGGGTGTTCACCACGCAGACTATATCCTTATGCTCGGCGAGTATGGCGGTCTTGGTCTTCCTGTTAAGGATCACTTGTGGAATCCTGATATGCTCAACTGGGGCTATGGTGGCAACCGCAAGGATATGGAGGATGTAACTCGCACATACGTTGAGTACGCCGAGATGATTCTTCCATTCATCCCACAGGGTATGTCGGGTGCTATCTACACACAGACCACCGACGTCGAGGGCGAGGTAAATGGCTTCGTAACCTACGACCGTAAGGTCATCAAGGTTGATGTAAAGCGCATCCACGATGTAAACCAGAAGGTTATTAAGGCTCTTAAGTAACAAAAATCATCCAATAGATGAAACCTATCTTTATTGCAGGTCCGTGTTCTATTGAATCTGCAGAGTTATTAGATGAAGTCGCATCGAAGATTGCTCAAATCAAGAGCAATCTCGATGTGGACATCATCTTCAAGGCTTCGTTCGACAAGGCCAACCGCACCTCCATCAACTCGTTCCGCAGCGTAGGCTTGGAGCGAGGATTGCAGATGCTCTCCGATGTGAAGGAGAGGTGGGGCTTGCGCCTCTCGACCGATATTCACGAGGCGTGGCAGGCCGAGCCCGCAGGCGAGATTATCGACGTAATTCAGATTCCCGCCTTCCTTTGTCGTCAGACCGACCTGGTTATTGCAGCGGCAAAGACGGGCCGAATCGTCAATATCAAGAAGGCTCCGTTTATGTCGGGTGCCGATATGCGCTACCCCTACGAGAAGGCTACAATGTCGGGCACAAACGAGGTGTGGCTCACCGGGCGTGGCAACATCATTGGCTATAACGACTTGGCGGTAGATTTCCGTAATATTCCCGTGATGCAGAGGTTTGCTCCACGTGTGATTATGGACTGTACCCACGCCGTGCAACGCCCTGGTGCGGGCAACGGAATGTCGGCAGGCGATAGCGAATATGTTCCTGCTATGGCATTGGCGGCCAAGGCCTTTGGTGCAAACGGCTACTTCTTCGAGACTCATCCCGAGCCCGAGAAGGCGTTGAGCGACGGCCCGAATATGATTCGACTCGACGAGTTGGAGGCCTTGATTGCAAAATTGAAATAACACAATTGACTTAAAACTAAATAAAATGGCGTTTTTAGACTTTTTGGCTCCTCCGAAGCACAAACCGGAGTTGCCTGCAGATAAGGTAAAGAAGGAGTACACCGCAATGCGCTGGAAGGTCTTTATCGGTATCTATTTGGGCTATGCAGCCTACTACCTTGTGCGTAAGAACCTCTCGTTCGCAGGTGCAGATATGATTGAGGCTGGCTACATCGACAAGGTAGGTTTGGGTGATGCAATGGCCGGTATGCCTATCGCTTACGCAGTTAGTAAGTTCTTGATGGGAGGTTTGTCGGATCGCTCCGATGCCCGTAAGTTTATGACTATCGGCCTTATCATCTCGGCAATCGTGATGATTGTTGCCGGTATCATCCCTTACCCTAAGGAGTATGGCGTTACAACTGCTATCCTTTTTGTATTGACCTGTCTTACAGGTTGGTTCTCGGGTATGGGCTGGCCTCCTTGCGGACGTGTGATGTCGCACTGGTTCTCGACCAACGAGCGCTCGTTCAAGATGTCGATATGGAATACAGCACATAACATTGGTAGTTCGAGCTTGGCTATATTGGCCACTATTGGCGGAGGATCACTCCTTATGGCGCTCGGATTTGGAGCAGAGGAGGGTTGGCGTGAAGCATTTATCATCCCATCTATCGTAGCTCTCGGCGTAGCAGCATTGTGTTGGTGGTTTATTCGCGACACTCCAGAGTCGTGCGGTTTGCCTCCAATCGACAAGTATCGCAACGACTTCTCGGGTGCTAAGGCAAAGAAGGGCGAGGAGGAGAAGATTCCGTTCAAGACACTCTTTGTGGACTATGTGCTCAAGAACAAGATGTTGTGGTTTATCGGCTTGGCAAATATTCTGGTATATCTGGTACGATACGGTATTTCGGACTGGCTACCAATCTACTTGCAGGAGACTCACGATATCGCTAAGGATGTGAGCAAAGACCTATATGCCTACCATATGATAGCAGCTATCCCAGGCACATTGCTTGCTGGTTGGTTGTCGTCTAAATTTTTCCAGGGTCGTTGTGCTCCGGTGAATGTAATCTGTATGGTTATCACCGCTATTGGCGCATTCGTCTACTGGAAGGCAGCAGTTTTTGCAACTGCACTTGGCGTAGATTACCTCACTATGGTAACGGCTGCGCTTATTATCACAGGCTTTGGCGTATATGGCCCTGTGGCTATGATTTCGATTCAGGCTATCGCAATCGTTCCAAAGAATGCAGCAGGTACAGCAGCAGGCTTTATGGGCCTGTTGGGCTACCTTATCGGTGATGCAATACTCTCGAAAATCGTCTTTGGTCGTATCGTTAAGATTGGCTCGACCGGTTGGGATTTGACCTTTATCGGCTTCTTCGCTGCAAGCGTCATCGCCGCCGTAATATGCTTTATGGCGATGGGCAAGGAGAAGAAGATGTTCGAGGAGCGTATTGCAGCAGCAAAGGCTGAACAGAAATAGTAAATAACAAAGACTTTAGCAAAAGCAATTATCCACAATATGTATAAATCGCTTAGAGATTTTATTGGCGCACTCGACGAGGCCGGGGAGTTGATTCGAATCAGCACCCCGGTATCTTCCGAGTTGGAGATTGCCGAAATCACCGACCGTATGGTCAAAACCGAGGGTGGTGGCAAGGCTCTCCTATTCGAGAAGACCGACAAAGGTTTTCCCGTTCTGACCAACCTATACGGCTCGGAGCGCAGAATGGCTATGGCACTCGGCGTGGAGCACCTCACCGACATCTCGGAGCGATTTGACAACCTTATAACCACCGTAACATTGCCCAAGGAGAATCTGATGGACAAGCTCAAGCTTCTGCCCCTTTTAGGCGAGGCTTCGCAGTGGTTCCCGCGCAAAAAGAGTGGTCGCGGAGCGTGTCAGCAGGTCGTACTCGAAGGCGACGCAGCCAATCTGTCGCTACTTCCAATTCTGAAGTGCTGGCCGCACGACGGAGGTCGATTTGTTACCCTTCCGATGGTGCACACGTTGGACCCCGAGCGAGGTATTCGCAATGTGGGAATGTACCGCATGCAGGTGTTTGATGACCACACTACGGGAATGCATTGGCACCGCCACAAGACAGGAGCACGCCACTACGAGGGTTACAAAGTTCGTGGCGAGAGGATGCCTGTCTCGGTGGCTATAGGTGGCGACCCCGTATACGCCTACTCGGCAACTGCCCCCGTACCCGATGGTATCGACGAGTACCTTTTGGCAGGTCTGTTGCGAGGCAAGGCGGTAAAACTAGTGAAGTGTATAACCAACGACATATACGTTCCCGAAGATTGCGACTTTGTGATTGAGGGCTATGTGGATACTGCGGAGGAGAAGGTCCTCGAGGGCGACTTTGGCGACCACACAGGTTTCTACTCGCTGAAGGACTACTATCCAAAGTTCCACATTACAGCCATAACACACCGCAAAGATGCAGTCTACCCTGCAACGGTTGTGGGTATTCCACCACAGGAGGATGCCTATATTGCAATGGCTACCGAGCGTATCTTCCTTGCGCCAATTCGCCTTGTGATGCAGCCCGAGGTGGAGGATATGTATATGCCATCGGCTGGTACGCAGCACAACATCACCATTATCTCAATGCGTCAGCTCTACGAGCGTCAAGCCTCGAAGGTGGCACTCGGTTTGTGGGGTGCGGGACAGATGATGTTCAACAAGTATCTGCTTCTCACGCCAGCCTCGACAAACGTTCGTTCGGAGGAGGAGATGGCGTGGTTGATGCGCAACTGCAACCTAAAAAAGTCGCTGATTCGCAGCGAGGGTATCTACGACGTGCTAGACCACGCAACCGCTTCGTGCGGATATGGCGGCAAGATTGCTCTCGATTTGACAAACGTATCGGAGCGAGAGGAGAAGATGACTTTCGATAGCAACACTCTACCGAAAGGCATTGTGGCCGACACTACCCTACTCGAAAAGTGGGGAGCGTTGTTGCTCTTTGCCGACAACGACCTCGCAATCGATGCGAGCGAGGTGGCAAAAGCGACAAACTGCAACTTCGTTGCAATCTTCGACAGCCGTGCAGAGAAGATGAGTGCCAACGACCTCTTGTGGTTAGGCGCAGCCAACACCGAGCCCACTCGCGACATCTCGCTTCACGGCTCGACACTCGTCATCGATGCTCGAGCAAAACGCCCAGGAGCGAACGAGGATAATCCGTCGCGCTGGCCAAATATTGTAACGTCCGACGAGGCGACAAGAGCCCTTGTAGATGGTCGCTGGGAGGAGTATGGCATAGGCGAGAGAATCGCATCGCCATCGGAGCATTACGCCACACTCAAGCTCTCGGAGGGTGCCGAGTGGAAGTAGCATGTTCAGCAAGGAGAATATACGCGGAATAGTATTTGTGATGGCGATAATCATCGTCGTTGCGCTTATCGTTCTCTTTGCCCGACCTCGCGAGGAGCAGATTATTGCTCAAGCCGAGCGCACAACAACAGCTGTCGAACAGGCCGATTCGCTATTTCAGTTCGACCCAAACACCGTAACATATGACGAGTTGCTACTACTTGGCTTCGACAAGCGCACCGCCGTGGGCATCGTCAAGTACCGAACTGCGGGCAAGGTATTCGGCATTGCCGAGGAGTTTGCCCTATGCTATGGCGTAACCGATGAGATGTTCGCGCGCGTACGCCCGTATATAAAGATTGGTAGCGAGTATGCCACCCGTCCTTCACGCCGCGTGGCCGACACCATTAGCAACTACAACAATCGCCCAAAACGTTTTTCACCTCGCCCATTCGAGCCATTTTCGATTGACACGGTAGGTGTTGAGTATCTGCGACTTATTGGTTTCTCTACGCGTCAAGCCGAGGCTCTCATCGAGTATCGCAAACGCGGCGGAGGAATCTTCTCGATGAACGAGTTGCGCGACTGCTACGCCGTTAGCGAGGAGATGGCCGACTCGTTGGCGCACTTCGTGATTTTGAGCGTTCGAGATCCGCACGAAGGTCTCATCGAGATAAATTCTGCCGACTCGGCACGTCTGCGCAAGGTGCGCGGAATTGGCGAAAAAACTGTGGTGGCAGTGCTGCAATATCGCAAATTATTGGGCGGATTTGTGCGAAAAGAGCAAATTGCGGAGCTAAAATGCGTTACAGAAGAGAATTTTATTAAAATTTCTGAACAAATTTATTGCGATAGTTGCAATATTTCAAAAATAGATATTAACTTTGCACCCGCTTCGCAATTTGAGCATCATCCATATATGTCTCGAAGAGCAGCAAAACTGATTTTAGAAACAAGAGAATCGAAAGGAGGTTGGAATAGTATCGAGGAGATGCAGGAGGATAACATATTCACCAAGGAGCAGGCTGCGGCCATTGCACCCTATCTCGTATTTGGTACTACCCCACAGAGAGTCGATTAACATCTAGAACGGAAAACGCCTGGCAACTCGGCGCAAGAGTTGCAACAACAAACAGAATAACAAACAATAAAAAATAGAGAACAATTATGATTATCATGGAAGTTAAGGAGGGCGAAAACATCGAGCGCGCTCTCAAGAAGTTTAAGCGTAAGTATGAGCGTACAGGTGTTTTGAAGGAGCTTCGTGCTCGTCAGTACTTCACAAAGCCTTCGATTGCAAAGCGCGACAAGATGGCTCACGCTATCTATGTAGAGCAG
>JAZLDJ010000088.1:0-17928 GCA_045614685.1 Alistipes sp.
GTGAGTTTTTGTTCCCTCCAACGAGATTGTGAGGGTGGTCTGACCTGCGTTCTTGTCAAGCTGAACGCCCAAGTCCTCGGTTGCGTCGGTAACGCACGATACGGCGAACAACGCCACAACCGCCATCAAAAGTCTGACTAATTTTTTCATTGTTTTAGGAAGTTTTATGTGTTTGGTTTTCGTTTGCTTTTAGCAAATTTAAGAAATTAAATCCGAAAAACAAAGAAAATCTATATAAATTTGGGTGAACGGTACAATGTTCGCGCCGAAATGATGCAAGATGCGGAGTCGGAAGGGTAGGTGCACAAAAAAAATGCGAGGCGACAAGCCCCCTCACAAGAGGGGGTTTGGGGGTGGGTAACACACCTTTACTAAGAAAGGGCTCCGCAGAGCCCCTTCCTTAGTAGACAAGTTCGTCTTGCTCGGTGCCGAAGCTCGGCAAACCGATGCTATCTCCGTAGCCACGCTCGGCTACCACATCCATAATCTCAATCTCTGGAGCCGAATAGCTCAACATATCTCTCTTCATAATCTTTTTCTCTTGCTTTAATTGTTAAACCATTCGTCTACTGTGCAGGATCAGGCCAAGGCACTGTCACCTCGGGCTTCGATGGGAGGTGTACGCAACCGTCGTAGTTCTCTACGCCTGTCCAATCGGTCGAACCACCATAGATGTAGTTGTAGAAGTTCGAATCGGTAACACTGGTTGTTTTGGCCTCAGGCTCACCATCCGAGTCGTCCCACTTCTTGATGAACTTACCGCCGATGCCACCACCAACGATATAGTGAGTTGCGTCGCGTGGAGTTGCCGATATGAAACCGAAGTTTGCGCAGTTACCCTTGGTTATGGTAGCATAGCACTGAATATCCTTGATGTTTTTGTTGGCAGGCATCTTACCTAGTGCACCTGCTACATAGTAGGTGTTTCCGTCAGGAATGTCGTGCATAAGCAGAATATCGCCCGTATTGATGATGGTAGAGCAGTTGTCGCGTGCGTCAGCAATACCACCAGCAATCATAGCGTCTGTGATAAACTCTGCGCCATTCTCAACTGTGATTGTACCTGTGTTGATGAGCTTGGTAGCGGTCTTCTCATTGATACCGATACCTCCACCAATCTGCACAGGCGAAGTAGGGAATTTAGCAGTCGATTTGATAGTGATGTTACCGCTATTTGCAACGGTGTTTACACCTCCGGCGTTAATCCAGCCGATGACACCTCCGATGCGTATCATTCCGGTATGTGAACTTGCAATCTCGATGTCGCCTTTGTTGCTCGAGTTGCGGATTGCACCCTTAATGATACCTGCTACACCTCCGAGGGTGAGCTGAGTAGATGACGCATCGCTTGTAATGGTAATCTTACCCGTGTTGTGGCAACCGATAGCTGTTGATGCAATGGTACAAGTGTTCGTGTAACCAAGGCCACCTCCTACGCACAAACGATTATTGAATGTACCTGCTATGGTGATGTCACCACTGGTGTGGAAGTCGTAGATATCACCCGAGTCGGCAAGTCCAATGATGCCACCAAAGCGAGTCTCGGCAGTGAAGGTTGCGCCCTTCTCAACAACGATGTCACCCGAGTTTACCAAGCGTCTTGCACCACCGGTAGAGCTGGCTGCCAAGAGTCCGCATATACCACCCACGCAACCGCTAGTGCTGTTTGTGGCCTGGAGTGTGCTCTTGAGTGTGATAGTACCGCTGTTGGTGCTATCCAATACGAATGGAGTGCGCACCTCTGCTGCAATACCTCCCGCTACCAAGCGACCATTGTGAATACCAGCAATATTGATGTTACCCTGGTTGTCATTGCGGGTGATGTTGCGATCCTTGGTCTGAGCCGGTGCAGCAACAATACCACCGATTAAGCACTGAGGGCCATTGAATGTTGCACCATCGTTGATGTTGATTGTACCCTTGTTGGTCAAATCTACAACATAGTGTCCCGAGTATGCAGTACAGCCTGCTACACGTGTGGTAGATTTCGATTCGAGAGTCTTGCCACTCTCGCAGATGGTAATGTTACCTGTGTTTGTTGCAGGGTTGCCCGAAGCACCACCTACACGCTGTGTGGTGAAGCCAATCAAACCTGCCACATAGAGAGGGCCCGAGTAGATACCTCCTGCAACGGTTACATTACCATTGTTGCTGAGGGTCTGCTTGTTGTAGTTTGATGTGAGAACACTACCTGCAGCACCACCAATGTAGAGACCTGCATTTGCAGCATTGTTTGTTGTGCCATCGTCGAAGTAGTATGTGTTCAACTCTACATAGATAGGAGCGTCGTTCTGCGAACTCTCAACAAGCGACTTCAATACACCAGCCACACCGCCAATACCGTGATATCCTGCGTCTGGGTTTTGGTTGTAAATCTCACCAGTGATGGTGATAGAGCCCTTTGCGTTATTATTACATCCCACTATCGTGTTGCTGCTACCTGTAGTGATTCCAACAACACCTCCGATAGCATACTCCTTGTAGTCACCATAGACTGCGCTGCGGTAAGGGATGTCGCAGTCGATATTGAGTGTTCCGCTATTCTCGCACGATGAGAGGCTACCCTTCGAGAGAGCAACTACACCACCGATGTTAGCATTGCGAGTGGTGACATCCTTAACCTCAATCGCTCCATAGTTGTGCGAATTTGCGAGTGTAGCCGACTGTATACAACCTGTGATACCCGCTACGAATACACGCGAAGCGTAGCAGTTCGACAACGAAATCTTACCGTTGTTCACCCACTTGTCGCGAGTAGATGTGTAGGTGTTGGCGATAACACCCGAAATAAAACAGTCCGCAGAGTAGGTGTCGCAAACCTCGATTGTTCCATTGTTCACAAGGTTCGATGTGATTGAGCCGGTGTTAGGCTGACCAGCTGTTGAGTAGTTCGAGCCGATAATACCACCAACCCAAACGGCAACAGGAGAGAATTTACCCGAGCCCTCGACAGATGGAGTGCCAGTGAACGACTTCTCTACGATCTTGATATTTGCGTTATTCTTGCAATTTACGCAGTTCGAAAGCACGACTACAGTATCCTGTGTAGTGATGTACTTCTGAGTGTAGGTGAATCCCGAAATACCACCGAAACAAGCTGCGTTTGCATTTGTGTTGCCGCTCTTTGCGCTCTGTTTAACATCGAGTGCTACATTGTTCACACAATCGTAGAACGATGCACCCTTCACATAACCTACAAGACCACCTACTGCAATCGAGATGTGCGAGTCTACCTCAGGGGTAAAGTCTTGGCAGTTTACGGTAATCTTACCACTTGCCGAGCAGTGCTCAACAACCGGCGATGAGAGTGCGCTTGCCTGGATGTTACGAGCAAATGCACCAACATTAGGGTTTACGGTCTCGACGATATTTACACCCTTGAGGTGCAGACCGCGTATGGTTGCACTTGTCGAGCCGAAGAGCGGTGCGGTCAAACCCTTAATCGAGTAACCATTACCACGAACGGTGCCGTTGTAGCCCTCAATCGAAGTCCAAGCCTCGCCTGTCAAATCTACATCAGCCACGAACAACACATCCTTCTCCAATGTTGCCGCCTGCGCTGCGAAGGCCTTCAACGATGCTGCATCCTTTACAACAAATACCTTGTCGGTTGCAGCGTAAGCGATAGAGTTCGAGAACTCACGCACCTTGCTCGCAACGAGTGGCTTCTCGCTGTCGGTCTTTACGGTTGCATACATCACGCCACCCTCCACGTCGTAGAGTGTAACATAGAGCTCGGTGTAGACGCCTGCAGGAACTGCCACGTGAATGTAGGTTGGCTCTGCCGAGAGCTCAACGCCCTCGCCAAACGAGTACTCGATAATATCCTTCGAAGCCTCGGTTGCAGTAGCTACGCCATTTGCAAAGTCGAATGCAAATGCGCCAGCGATAGGCTTGCGGTCGATGGTCGAAATCTGAGCAAGTGCAAGTTTATCCGAACCTGTAACGCCAATCTTCAATACGCCAGTGAGGTGGTTCATCTGAGCACCAACATTCTCGCTGTAGGCATACATTGTTGCCACGCCACTTGCGAAGGTGGTGTTCGACGTGTGAACCTGCTTGTCAGCGAAGAGAACCTGACCAGCCGGAGCGGCAGGGTAGGCGATGCAGTATGGTGCATTGAGTGCACCTGCCACAGTGAACGATGTCACGGCAGCGCCCGCCTCGTTTGCGGTCAAAGCCTCCGACTCAACACCATTTACAGAGATCTTGTCGCCCTCGCTCCAGTAGAGAGGGTACAAATCGCCCACCTTCTCGCCGAGCTGAGTACGCGACTCCTCGAGCGAAACGGCAAACTCGGTAACTTGGCCATTGTCCAATCCAATGCCAAGTTCCTCGGTTGTGTCTGTTGTGCATGAGTAGGCAAACAGGGCTACAACCGCCAAGAAAAGTTTTGCTAAATGTTTCATTTGTGTTTTTATTGTGTTTTTTTTGAATGAATTCAAAAGTGCTTTGTGTCTGACATAGGCCAATTTGCGGGCAAAAGTACAAATTATTTTTCTAAAGAAAAAGAAATGCACTAAAATTGATAATATTTTGGCTCTTTTGCCGTTATTCGTAACGTGCAGATTGTGTCAATTTTTAGCTCTTCTTGCTTGGTGCGAGAAAATGGATATTATGCGCTACGAAAAACTTTGAAAACTTTTTTGGTGTTTCAAGTTTTCTTGCTATCTTTGCACCGTGGAAATTTGCGAAAATATGCATAGACGAGAGAAAGTGATTTGCAGAGCTGCCGAGATGATAGCCGAGTTGGGTGTTAAGTCGTTGCGAGTGGACGATTTGGCTCACGATTTGGGAATCTCTAAACGTACTCTGTATGAGTTGTTTACCGATAAGGAAGAGTTACTTTATCATAGCGTGAAGCGCCTCTTTTTGAATGAGGCAATGGAGGTGCAAAAAGGTGCCAATACAGATCAAAAAGGCATACCTGCACTCTTTGAAATGTTCGATGCTATGATGGCTCGCTCGACCGTGCGTAAGCGAATTGTGGAAAACCTCGCAAAGTTCTATCCCGAGCTTTACGAGCGCGTGATGACTGAAAATCGCGACTATGGTTTGGCTATGTTGCGCGATAAATTGAATAGTTTGGTCGAGGAGGGATTGATTTCGGAGATGGCAAATATCGACCTCTCGATAACGATGTTCTACTACACCTCGATGGGGCTTATGCGTCGTCAGGGACGATTGGTGTTGCCTAATGGGGTTACTGAGTGCGATGCATTCCGCTACACCATTATAAACTTCTTCCGAGGTATTGCCACCCTCAAGGGCATCGAGCAGATTGACAAATGGCTTGCAGAAAACAAACCGAAACAATAATGTAATATATTATATATAAAATGATGAAAAGACTTGGTTTATTTTTAGGTTTTATTACCTTCGCGCTGACTTCGGTGGCACAAAGCTCCGAGCAGCCGTCATTGACCTTGACCTTGGAGAAGGCTCTCGAGATTGCTTTGAGCGAGTCGCCTACCATCAAGGTTGCCGAGCAGGAGATTGAAGTTAAGCGCTATGCTAAGCAGGAGACCTACTCTTCGCTCTATCCTCGTTTCGACGTTACGGCGCAGTATCAGCGAGTGTTGGCAAAGCAGACTATGAGTATGGATTTTGGTGGTCAGACCCAGACTATCAAGGTTGGTAGCGACAACTCGTTCAATGGTGGTGTTTCAGCCTCTATGCCTGTTGTGAATGCTCAGTTATGGGAGAGCCTCAAGATCTCGGTTGCCGACGTGGTGCTGGCTGTGGAGAAGGCTCGTTCGTCGCAGATTGATATGATTGAGCAGGTGTCGAAGGCCTACTTCTCGGTGCTTTTGGCAAAGGAGTCGTTGGTGGTATATCAGCGAGTATATGACAATGCCGTAGAGAATAACAAGAATATCAAGATGCGCTACGATGTGGGCTCGGTTTCGGAGTTCGACTATATTTCGTCGAACGTATCGGTGCAGAGCGCAATACCAAACCTCATCGAGGCTCAGAATAGCGTGGTATTGGCGTTGTGGCAGCTCAAGGCGTTGCTCGGTGTAGACCTGAAGATGAATATCGACGTGGCTGGCTCGTTGATGGACTACGAGGCGCAGATGAACTACGCTCATACCATCGACCAACTCGACTTGTCGAACAATACAACCCTCAAGCAGCTTGGTATTCAGGAGAATATGCTCGAGAGCGCACTCAAGATTTCGAAACTTGCCAATGTGCCTACACTCTCTATCAATGCAGCATATCTCTACACCGCACTCGGTAACGATGGTAAGTTCTTCCAAGCCAAGGCGTGGAACCCATATTCGTATGCAGGTGTGCAGCTCAACATCCCTATCTTTGCGGGTGGTCAGCGTCGTGCCGCCATCAAGCAGGCTACCATCAACCTCTCGAACCTTCAGCTTCAGCGCGAGAATGCCGAGCGTCAGTTGCGTGTAGCGGTGGTGCAGTCGTTGAACAATATGCAGACCAGCGTAAAAAAGTTCTCGGCAGCAGCAGCTACCGTATCGCAGGCGCAGCGCGGCTACGATATCGCAGTTAAGCGCTACGAGGTTGGTCGCGGAACTTTGGTAGATGTCGACAACTCGCAGTTGCAGCTTACTCAGGCCGAGTTGGGTCGCAATAGTGCAGTCTACAACTTCCTCGTTTCGAAGATTGCTCTCGACAAGATTCTTGGCAATCACGAGGTGAAGAGCTCGCACGACTATATCGAGCGCTTCGAGAGCGAGTACGAGCGTAAGTATGGCGAGAAGAGCAACAAGGATAACAAAGAGAATAAGTAATAAGTGTAAAATAAGAATATATAGAGTAGTTATGAAAAAGATTTTATTTGTAGTGGCAGCCGTGGCGATGGTGTCGTGCGGTTCGAACAAGAGTGCTGCACCAAAAGAGGAGGTTGTGGCAACTTTGCCAAAAATCGAGGCTCAGCAGGTTTCGAGTCGTGTTGTTGCACAGCAGATGCTCTTTACAGGTACGGTAGAAGCAGAGGTTGTGAATAAGATTGCACCTCAGCAGCCACTTCGTATCAAGGAGATTCGATTTGATGTTGGCGACCACGTGAAGAAGGGTGATTTGCTCGTTAAACTCGATATGTCGTCGCTTGTTCAAGCTAAGGCTCAGTTGGACAATGCAAAGCGCGAGTATGAGCGTAGCAACGAACTCTACAAGGTAGGAGGAGCTTCGAAGTCGGAGTGGGATGCTCGTCGTTTGCAGTACGAGGTTGCCGAGACCGCATACAAGAACTTGGTAGAGAACACCACACTCGTTTCGCCTATTTCGGGTATCGTAACCGCTCGTAACTACGACGAGGGCGATATGTATGGCGGTCAGCCGGTGTTGGTATCGAGCAGATCAAGCCTGTGAAGATTAACATCAATGTTTCGGAGTCGCTCTTTGCAAAGGTTAAGAAGGGTATGCCAGTGAGCATTACTCTCGAGGCTTATGGCGAGGAGGTATTCGAGGGTAAGGTTGCTCGTATCTATCCTACCATCAACCAGGCAACACACACCTTCCAGGTGGAGGTTTCTATTGCTAACAGCAACGAGCGCGTTCGCCCAGGTATGTTCGCACGCGTAACCCTCCCTTATGGCGAGAACGAGAGCGTGGTTATTCCAGATCGCGCAGTTCAGAAGTTGATGGGCTCGGGCGACCGCTATGTATATGTGTATAACCCAGATGATAGCACTGTGCGTTATTCGCAGGTTAAGCTTGGTCGCCGTATGAATGATGAGTACGAGGTTATCTCGGGCGTTGAGAGCGGCGAGTACGTTGTAACTATGGGTCACATAAACCTTACAAATGGTTGCAAGGTTGAGCTCGTTAATAACGATGTTGAATAGTTGTAGAAGGTAGTTTCTTAAAAACATTTTTAAGATGAATATCTATAAATCATCAGTAAATAATCCGATAACGACAATACTTGTCTTTATCGCAATCTCGATTTTTGGTATTTTCTCGTTGCTGAAGTTGCCAATCGACTTCTTCCCGCATATCGAGACAACCAATATTATGGTCATCACCGCCTATCCGGGTGCGAGTGCCATAGATATCGAGGAGAACGTTACTCGACCTTTGGAGAATACCCTCAATAGTGTCGAGGATCTCAAACATATCCATTCGCAGTCGAAGGAGAATATCTCTATTGTAACTCTCGAGTTCGAGTATGGTATCGACTCGGACGTTGCTACTGCAAATATCCGTGACAAACTCGACATTGCATCGAATATCCTTCCCGACGAGGTCGATAAGCCTATCATCTTCAAGTTCTCGACCGAGGAGATGCCTATTATGCTCATGGCTATCAAGGCAAAGGAGTCGTGGAGTGGTTTGTATAAGATTATCGACGAGCGTGTCACCACACCTTTGGCGCGTGTCAATGGCGTAGGTACCGTTTCGGTGTCGGGTATTCCAGAGCGTCAGATTCAGATCTACTGCGACCCTTACAAGCTCGAGGCATATGGTCTCACTATCGAGCAGATTTCGCAGATTCTCGCATCGGAGAATATCTCGCTCCCAGGCGGTCAGATGGACGTAGGTTCTAACACCTACTCGTTGCGCGTGGATCAGGAGTTCACCTGTGCCGAGGAGATGCTCGACGTTGTTGTAGGTACACGCAATGGTGCAAACATCTACCTTCGTGATGTAGCTACCGTTAGCGATACTCAGCAGGAGCGCGCTCAGGAGTCGTTCAACAATGGTACCCGCAGTGGTATGATGATTATCCAGAAGCAGACCGATGCAAATGCTATCGAGATTTCGCGCAAGGTGAACGAGAAGTTGGAGGAGTTGCGCAAGACTCTCCCTTCGGATGTCACCATCGAGCCATACATCGATATGTCGGATAACATTATGGATACGGCTCAGTCGTTGATCGATACCATCTTAATCACCTTCATCGTGGTTATGTTCGTGGTGATGTTGATGCTCGGTCGTTGGCGTGCGATGTTTATCATTGTGCTCACCATCCCTATCTCGATGCTCTCGTCGTTGATATACCTCTTGATGACCGACTCGACGCTCAACATCATCTCGATGTCGTCTATCTCGATTTCGATTGGTATGGTGGTGGATAACGCGATTGTAGTGTTGGAGAATATCACCACCCACGTCGACCGAGGTGCTCGAGTTAAGCAGGCGGCTATCTTTGCTACCAAGGAGGTGGGTGTCTCGATTATCGCTTCGACCCTTACCACTTTGGCTGTGTTCTTGCCTCTCACAATGATTGAGGGTATGGCAGGTGTATTGTTCGGCACAATGGGTTGGATGGTAACCATCACTCTTACCGTTTCGATGGCTGCGGCTTTGACCTTCACTCCGGTACTCTGCTCGCTTATTATGAAGCAGAGCCCTAAGAAGTCGCGTATGCAGCGCTATGTCGATGCTGCTATGGGTGGTCTCGAGCGTGGTTATGGCGCATTGTTGCGTTGGTGCGTAAATCATCGTAAGACCTTCTTGTTTGGCGCTATAGCTCTCTTTGTAGGTGTAATGGCTCTTATTTGGCCTCAGCTTAAGACCGAGTTCTTCCCTGCACAGGATAATGCTCGTATTGCTGTCAAGATTAAGCTCCCTATCGGTACTCGTCAGGAGATTACTCGCGACTTGGCTCTTCGCATCGACGAGGAGTTCCGCCGCAACTATCCCGAGATTATCGCAATCGGTATGAGCGAAGGTATGGCCGATACGGACAACACCTATGCGTCGATGCAGGAGAATGGTACCCACTATATCTCGATGAATATCCGTCTTACGAAGAAGACCGAGCGAGAGCGTTCATTGTCCGAGATTTGCGACCTTATGCGTAAGGACCTCGACAAGTATGCCGAGATTCGTACCTACGAGGTTATCGAGTCGGGACAGAAGGGTGGCCCTGCAGGTCAGCAGTCGGTAGATATCGAGCTCTATGGCTACGACTTCGACACCACCGACCGTGTGGCAGCCGAGATTAAGGAGCGAATGCTCAGCTTGGAGGCTTGTCCCGAGGTTACCATCTCGCGTGATGAGTATACCCCAGAGTATCAGGTGGTGTTCGACCGCGACAAGTTGGCTATGAATGGTCTCAATGTTGCTACGGCTGCAACCTACCTCCGAAATCGCGTAAATGGTGCCGTAGCATCGTACTATCGCGAGGATGGTGAGGAGTACGATATCCTTGTACGCTACGACAAGCCATTCCGTGAGTCTATCGAGGATTTGGAGAATATTACCCTCTATTCGTCTACGGGTCAGGCTGTGAAGGTTCGCGACGTGGGCCACGTTATTGAGTCGAATACACCTCCTACCATCGCTCGTAAAGACCGTTCGCGTTACGTTAAGATTTCGGGCGCTATTGGTCACGGCTATGCAATGTCGGATGTTATCGAGGGTGTAGTTGCCGAGCTCTCCAAGATGGAGATGCCTGCAGGTATCACTTGGGAACTTGGTGGTTCGTACGAGGATCAGCAGGAGACCTTCCAGGATATGATTATGCTCTTGGTATTGATGGTTATCCTTGTGTTCGTGATTATGGCATCGCAGTTCGAGTCATTGACCTATCCATTCGTGATTATGTTCTCGCTTCCGTTTGCGCTTGTGGGCGTAGTGTTGGGATTGTGGATTGCCGATGTTCCGATGGGCGTTATGGTAATGCTCGGTATCTTGATGTTGGTTGGTATTGTAGTAAACAACGGTATCGTGCTTGTCGACTATACGCGATTGCTCATTGGTCGTGAGATGCCTATCCTCGATGCTGCAGTGGCTGCGGGTCGCTCGCGTATGCGTCCAATCCTTATGACCACCCTCACCACCGTACTCGGTATGGTGCCAATGGCGGTGGGTACAGGTGTTGGTGCGGAGATGTGGAGCTCACTCGGTTTGAGTGTGGCTTGTGGACTCTCGTTCTCGACATTGGTAACGCTCTTCCTTATTCCGGTGCTCTTCTCGATGTTCGCTCTTCGTGGCGAGCGTCGTAGAGCCAAGAAGGCTGCTAAGGAGGCGATGTTGAACGCTTAATATTATATAGGAATTATGAAGGCAATATTTATAGCTTGTGACCAAGCACTCTACGAGGAGGTTCTGCAGGTGATGAAAGATCTCGGAGTTCGTGGCTACACCTCGTGGGAAGAGGTGCAGGGCTGCGGTAGCGAAACTGGCGAGCCTCACCTTGGTGATGCGATTTGGCCAATTCTGAACTCGGCTCTTATTGCGTTTACCGACGATGAGCGCTGCGAGAAGTTGCTCGATGCTCTTCGTCAGCTCGATGCAACCAACCCGCAGCTTGGTGTTCGCGCATTCTGGTGGAGTGTAGGCGGTACGCTTTAACAAAACGAGTGGGGGCGAAACTTGCTCGCCCCCGCACCTAAACACCCGTTGAGGGGAAGAGACTATTGTTGTGCGAGAAGAAACTTTTAAGCACGAAAAAACTATGACAAAGCAGAGTATATTTCCATACTACACCGAGACCCTTGCAACAGAGCGTGGGCTAGAGATCATTAATATCGAGGGGGCTTCAATGATGCACTTTGCCGATGTAGGAGGTGACCATTCGAAGATGCTCGAGGCGTGTCGTGTCGATGCGTTGGTGGTTGTGGTATGTGTGCGAGGCGAGCTCTCGTTCACGTTGAATACGAGCGATTATAAACTCGAGACCAACCACTTTTTTATCTCGTCGACTTCGGTATTTCAGTTCCGTTCGGTGGCAGATAGCGAGTTCTATATGCTGGCTTTCAGCCCCGACTTTTTGATAAGCGCCAATGCCGATATTCGCTTCATTGCGCGTATGGTGTCGGAGTTTAGGACAAATGCCTTTACCGCGATTCTTGCCGATAAAGAGGTGCAGGCCGTGTGCCATCTGTTTAAGACTATGCAAGAGGCCTACAATACCAAGCGAAAGAGCGAGTATATGGAGCTCTCGTTGCGCCACGTCTATTGCGCAATGATATACCGTATTGCCGATGCTTTTCTCGACAACGAGGCTCTGCCTGCGGTTGGTGTCAAGGATCGTAGTTCGGAGTATTTCGAGCGCCTTATGCGATTGCTTGCCGAGAACTATCGCGAGCAACGTAATGTCGAGTTCTATGCCGAGCGTATGCACATCTCGTCGAAGCATCTCTCGCGCGTTATTCGCAACTTCACGGGCAAATCGGTGCATCAATGGATCGATGAGTTTGTTGCTCTCGAGATTAAGAATATGCTTCGCCACTCAAAGTTGAGCATTCAGCAGATCTCGCATACACTCAATTTCCCTAATCCATCGTTTATGGGGCAGTATTTCAAACGAATCACCGGCCAAACTCCAGGCGAATACAAGAAGGGATAGAGCTCTTGCTATATAAATTCTCACAAGATGAGGGTGTCCAAAAATATTGGGCACCCTCATCTTTAGCTTAATTTCAAACTTTAGTCTTGCCCTTTGCGCCTATTACCATTCCTACGCCGATGAATATCACAAGCGCAAATAGTATCGTGTCGAGGTGTATCCTATCCAACCCCATTGCTATAGCCAGCAGAATGGCTACCACGGGCTGCAGATAGGAGTATATGCTCGTAACCGTAGGGGCGACATATCGTAGCGAGTAGTTGAGCAGCAGATTCGGAAGGTATGTCGGCACGATAAGCACAAATAGCGTGGCAAAGAGGGCTGTAGCATCCATAGCAGCGAAGTCGGTTGCGAGGATGTCGTGCGCCCCTATTGGCAACATAACGATTGCCGAGGTGCAGTATATCCACCGCAGTAGGGTAGTAACCCTATATTTAGCGATTAAGGGCTTGAACCACACCATATACGATGCCGACACACAGGCCGAGATAAATATCAATAGATTTCCGGTCAAACCCGAGTGCTGGTGTGTGCCGCTATTGCTCGAGATTATGATGGCCATAGCTCCCGCCATACCAAGCAATAACCCGAAAATCTTGAGCTTCGAGAGTTGTTCGATGCCGACTACTACCGAGAGAATAAGTACCAACAATGGTGTAGTGGTGCTTATTATCGAGCCGTCTATGGGGGATGTTAGCGATAGGCCGAACATCATACACAACTTGCGAGCTAATCCCATTAGTAGGGCTGCACCGACGATTTTTAGTCGGTCTGCAGCTTCGATTTTCTCGCTCTGTTCCCATAACATAGGTATTAGCGACCATACGGCAGCCACAACCAACGAGGCCGATACCATTGCCAAGGGCGAGATGTATCGGCCGAGTATAAGGTTGTAGAGCGGGTAGTCGCAGGCCCAAACAATATTGCAGAATATGAGCGATATGTGTGCCGTAAATCTCTTCGATATTGCCATTTCAAATCCTCTTTAACAGAGTGGCTTGGGCAAAATATATACCGCTATTTGCTAATATTGAAAAAATAGTTGTACCTTTGTCAAGTAGAAAAAAAACTTAAATCTAATTAATATGAAAAGAATTACACTTTTAACTCTTATTTTTGCCTCGTTCGTAGTTGCTGAGGCTATGGCGTGGGGCGGTTTCGGACACCGTGCTATTGCTGAGTTGGCCGAGCGAAACCTTACCAAAGAGGCGAAGGCTAATATCGAGAAATATACCAAGGGCACCCCTCTCGCCGACTATGCCGTGTGGATGGATATGGTTCGCAAGAACGACCCTGAGGCAGCTCATGCAACACGCGGTTGGCACGCCTCGATTGTAGATACCGAGTGCAAGACCTCGCAGGAGATTCGCAATAAGCACCGCGAGGGTCGCGATGCTGTTACTGGCATTTTGGAGTTCGAGAAGAAGTTCCAAAATCGCGACCAGATGAGCCACGACGAGGTGATGTTTGCTATCAAGTCTATCGTTCATATGGTAGCCGATATGCACTGCCCAGCACACGTTCGTTTCACCGACTTCGAGAATCAGGGCAAGTTCCCTATCACATTTTTTGGTAAGAAGAGCACTCTCCACAAGGCGTGGGATACCTCCATCATCTACTACTATCATCGTGGTTGGTCGTATCAGCAGTATGCCGAGAAGCTCGACACCTTCTCGAAGGGTAAGATCAAGCGTGTAACTAACGGCTGGGTTGAGGATTGGCTCGAGGAGTCGGGACGCTTAGTGCGCCCTCATATCCACACAATCAACGAGGGTGACGACATCAACGAAAATGTTATGGAGTGGGCATATCCACTGGGCGAGTCACAGGCTCGTAAGGCGGGCTATCGCTTGGCGAAGGTGCTGAATACCTTCTTTAAGTAGTAAAATTTAGATAACAGTGTAAATTTTGTTGCTAAAAAGTTTGCAGAGTCAAAAAAAATCACTACTTTTGCCTCGCTTTTAGCACCAAATGCTGTTGTAGCTCAGTGGTAGAGCACTTCCTTGGTAAGGAAGAGGTCACGAGTTCAAGCCTCGTCAACAGCTCTGAGAAAAAAGAAAAACAACGAGAATGCCGTCCTTTCGGACGGCATTTGTTATTAAGCAGAAAGGGTAGCCGCTTGCACGAGATGCCCTTTCTGCTTAATAACAAGTATCGTATATGCGATTCTCGTTGTATATTCTTATTTCCATAGCGCCCCGAGGCAAGGCGAAGCGTAGCACTGCGCAGCAGTGTATAGCGAGCCAAGTCTCGTCAATAAGCGCCCCTTTGCCAAGCCTCGTCAACAGCTCAAAAAAATACGCCCCCAGTCTCCTGGAGGCGTGTGTATATATCGGAACAGGCATTTTAGAACATACCTGTAACCATCAACTTTATACCGTTGCCGAAGTGGCGGTTGTTGTCGAATGTGTAGTGTACGCGCTGCTCGAGCGAGTAGGCTAACTGCACTCGGAAATATTTTACAGGTGTATATCCCAAGCAGACCGAGTAGCGCATATCTATTGCAGCATTCTTGGTGTCGCGGTGGATATAGTCGAAGGTGTTGCGGCAGAAGTAGTCCACCATACCTCCGGCCCAGAACATACCTGCATTCTTTGGAAGGTGGAAACGCTTTCCGGCCTCAACATACAGACCCTCCGACGGAAGATTACCTGTCAAGCCGGCGATATACTCACCTCGAGCAAATGCCTTCTTGCCATCGTAGTTGAAACCGCCTCCCCAACGGTGGGTAGTAACATACTGTGCGTTTCCATCCCACTTATAGTCGGCGTATAGGTTAGGCTTATCGTTGAGCATATGGAGGAGATTTGCCTCGCCCCACTGATAGTATGCTGCCAAAGCGAGATCCTTCGACGGCTTAACTGTGATACGAGCAAACACATCCTTCGACTTGTTGTTATCCTTCTCGTTGAGTCCGTTACCGTTGAGTACACCTACGTGGTAGTTGAGGATGCTGTATCCATCGCGGTGGATGAATCCTCCGAGAAGCATAAAACCTGCATCACGAGCTGTAACATTCAAACCGCATACATCGTTCGAACCCATCTTTGCAAGGTTGCATACCGCATACGAGAAGTCCACGAAATCGTACTTCGATGGCGAGATGCTCGCTTCGAATGAGAATGGATTCTTGAACTGACCGAGCTGGATGGCAAACTCCTTAACAGGCTGATAACGAATCCATAAATCGAGCAATGGGTTCTTCGGCACACGTGCAAGGTCGAAGTAGAATCGATAGTCGATCTTTGCACCCTTCTTACCTTTGTAGAGGTCACCCGTAAGCGAGAAACGTGCACGACGCAACGAGAATGTCGATACACTTGTCGAGTTGTCGCCCTCGGCATCGTGCCACTCATACTGCCCTTGGAAGAATGCTGTAACTTTGAGGTACTGCTCGAGCTTGCCGAGCGTAGCAATGCGCTTCTCGTTCTTTGTAACACGCGCCTCGAGCGACTCGTTGGTGGTGGTAGCCACATCTTGAGCCGAGAGCGTTGCAGTAGTGCAGAGTAGGGCACACACTAAAATGTAGAATCTCTTCATAATTGGAATTCTGGCTTTTCGTCTTGAGCCAACAGTTTTATTTATTTAACGTTATTTGCTTTTTTCCACTCCTTGAGGTAGTCGATGCAGAATGCTCCCTTCTGAGCCCTGTACTTCTCGAGGTTCGAGCCCGAGTGCCAAGTGGTGTATCCGCCAGTCAATCCAGCGTCGTAGAGACCGCGAATCTCGCGCTCAACATCCTCGGCATCGTAGAGCAAACCATTCTTGTCCACATGACGCATTACAGGGTAAGCCTGAATCCAAGTACGAACAGCTGCTGGTGTAGGGGTTACAGCCTGACGAGCCTGTACACGCTCGCCCCATGCCTTCAAGATCTCATATGGGTGGTTCCAAGGCTGCTTGATGCCGTAGTAACCATTCGAGAAGTGGTCTGGGTAAGGCATACCGCAGATAGCATCGCAGATGTTCGAGATAGCAGGCCAGTACTGACCATATGCTGTGGTGTAGCCAGGGTTTGCAGCCTCGCCAAAGACGTCAACCGAGACGTATGCACCCACAGCGTGAATCTCGTCGCATGCATACTGCACAAATCGCTGAATAGCCTGTACCTTCGACTCGTTGTACTTGTTGTGGAAGTCTACGATATTCTCCTTCTCGACTCTGGTCAAGCGGTCTGGGAAACGCACATAGTCGAAGTTAATCTCATTGAAGCCGAACTTACGTACAGCCTCCTTTGCCAACTCCACGTTGAACTGCCATACCTTGCGGTCGTATGGGCTTGGCCAATATGCCTTGTTGTGCTTGAAAGGCTTGCCTGTAGCACGCTCGGTGATGGCCACCTCGGGGTGATCCTTCACAAGGTGCGAGTCCTTGAAGCAGGTGATACGACCAACCACATAGAATCCCTCCTCGTGGAGACGCTTCACGGCGTTCTTGTACATCTCCTCCTTGCGAGCACCGGCATAACGATAGTTTGTAGGCGAGTACTTCTCCATTGCCTCGGCCTTGTAGCCTGGGCACTCGTTATCCTTGATGTCAATTACGAAGGTGTTAATCTTGGTTGTCTTTGCGAAGTTGATATACTTATCGATGTTGCCAATTACAACTGGCGAGATGTTGAGGTAGAGCGAGTAGCACGCCTCAGGCATCTTGTTGTTTGCGAACTGAACACGCTCGGTAGGGTAGAAGTCGCAACCGATAGCCTCGCCACCACCAAATGGGTTCTTGATAGCCTTGTGCACCTTGTCGTACTCCTCGGCCTTGTAACGCTTCTCGGCCTCCTCTTTTGTGCTTACGAGATACTTGCCATAAACCCAACCTTCGACCTTCTTCTGCTTAACCTTGTAGCGATTTACCGAGCCGTCGGCACGGAGAGTATCAAAGTCGATGACTGTCAACTTCTGACCCTTGTCGGCCAAACCGCCAACCAACGAAGTCTCGCAATCGGTGATAATAGAGGCTGGGGTACGCACCCATATGTCTGTCTCCTTCACAACCTCCTTGTATGAGTTTACGAGGTCTTGTTCCTTTACATAGTGATATTGCTTGCGGCCGAGCTCGATCATGCAGTAGTTTTGCTCGCCAATCTCCACGCACTTAGCAAAGTTGGCCATCACCTTGCGACCACGTGTCAAGGTGCTTGTCGGAGTAACAGTCTCGTTCTCCTCGTTTACGCTATAGAGCTGAACCTCAGCAGTAGATGAGGCGAGATAACGCTCCACGAACACATCTTCGGCACCGCCACAAGATACCAACACCGCCATAATTGCAAGTGCAAAAATCAATCTTTTCATAACCTATTCGAATGTTTTGGATTTTAATGGCGCAAAGATAGGTAAAATTGAGCAAAAAATGAATTATCTCATACATTTATGATGTAGGATTTTTTCATATTCTGTACAAATGAAGTAAAAAAGTTCGATAGTAACATATTTTTTAGTATCTTTGCGCAACCAAAACGAAAATTGCACTTTTCGAGAGGCTGTTGCCCCTGTAGTTCAACGGATAGAACGAAGGTTTCCTAAACCTTAGATAGCAGTTCGATTCTGCTCGGGGGTACTACTTAAAATGACGGGAGATGCGTACAGAGGTATGGCATCTCTTTTTGTTTCTCTTTCCCTCCCCGAGCAGAAATGTGTGTTACCCACCCCCCCCCC
>JAZLDJ010000089.1:0-31405 GCA_045614685.1 Alistipes sp.
ACTCTCCACTCTCAACTCTCAACTCTCAATTGAAAGTAATCAAGCACTAACGATGAATAGAGAGTTAATCATAAATGTAACATCCACCGAGATCAATATCGCCTTGTGCGAGGATAAGGTCTTGGCGGAGTTGAGCCGCGAGGTTGCCCACACGGGCTTTGCGGTTGGTGACATCTATCTCGGCAAGGTGCATAAGATTATGCCTGGACTTAATGCTGCGTTCGTGAATATCGGACACGAGCGCGATGCCTTTATCCACTATCAAGACTTGGGAGCACACTTCCCTACACTTTGCAAAATCGTTAAGAGCTACCAGCCTGGTAGTCGAGGACTTCGCCTCGATACTATGAAGCTCGATAGTTCGCTAGAGGTGGCAAAGGAGGGTCGTATTCAGGACTATATGCAGGTTGGTCAGGTGGTGATGGTGCAGATTGCCAAGGAGGCAATTTCGACCAAGGGACCACGTCTCACTGCTGACATTTCGCTTGCAGGCCGTAACATTGTTCTCTTGCCTTTTACCTCGAAGGTGATGATCTCGCAGAAGATCCGCTCTAACGAGGAGAAAAAACGATTGAAGCGAGTAGCTGCAGGAGTCTTGCCAAAGAACTTCGGAGTTATCATTCGTACCGCAGCCGTTAATGCCACCGACCTCGATGTCGAGCAGGATATCTTGGCAGCGGTAGAGAAGTGGCGCAAGACCTGCCAACAGATTCGCAAACGTACAGCCCCAGCACTTTTGATGGGCGAGATGAGTCGAGCAAACACCATCATTCGTGATACGCTCGATGGCTCGTTCTCGCAGATATGTGTTGACGACGAGGCCATGTACAACGAGATTCGTTCCTATATTCGTGCCGTAGATGCCGAGAAGGAGCGCATCGTGAAGCTATACCGCGGCTCAGTGCCGATCTTCGACAACTTTGACATTTCGCGACAGATTAAGTCTCTGTTCGCCAAGTATGTATCGCTTAAGCGAGGTGCCTACCTCATTATGGAGTCTACCGAGGCGATGCACGTCATAGATGTCAATTCGGGAAATCGCACCAAGGCCGAGGATAATCAGGAACAGACGGCAATGGAGGTGAACCTCGCTGCTGCGGCAGAGATTGCGCGACAGATTCGTTTGCGCGATTGGGGTGGCCTTGTGATTGTCGATTTTATAGATATGCACAAGTCGCAGAATCGTCAGCTTCTCTACGAGGAGATGCAGCGACTTATGGCAACGGATAAGGCAAAGCATACAATACTCCCGCTTTCGAAGTTCGGTTTGATGCAGATTACACGCCAGCGCATTCGCCCTGTGGCGGTGCAGAACAGCGAGGATATCTGCCCAACTTGCGGAGGTACGGGTAAGGTGGAACCTACAATTCTTCTCGACCGCAAAATCGAGAATCAGATATCGTTACTCACCGTGGAGCGCGGACACAAATATATCCGCCTTGTGGTGAGCCCTTATGTAGCAGCCTACTTGAAGAAGGGCTTCTGGTCGCTGCGACGTCAGTGGTCGTGGCGATACAAGACCTCTATAGATGTTGTTGCAGACCAGGGTGTCTCAATGATAGAGGTGCGTTACGAGGATAAGGAGGGTAACGACATTTTGAAGGTTAAAAAGGCTGAGAAGCCAAGTAAGAAGAAAAAGTAGGTAGGAGCATATTCTATGCACGAAATACTGAGATTTGCCGAGGGCTCGCCTCAAGTAGAGCAGCTCGGTAAAGTGTTGGATAAAAAAGGCAGCACCGTCCTTCTCAACGAGATGGTCGGCGGTGCTTTTTTATTTTATATGGCGGCAACCATCGCTCGAAAGGGTGGGGTGCATATCCTCATCTGCGAGGACCGCGATGCTGCAGCCTATGCGCTCAACGACCTGTATGCCCTCTTGGGTGAGGAGCGCGTGTTGTTCTTCCCTTCGGCCTATAAACGTTCGGTGGTCTATGGTGCCGAGGAGGCCGAGAGTGTGGTTATGCGTACGGGCGTTCTCAACGCGCTGAAGAGTCGCGGCGAGGGACATTTGGTGGTGGTAACCTACCCCGAGGCTTTGGCCGAGCGCGTAGCCGATATGGAGGGCTTTGCTTCGGAGTCGTTCCGTATCAAGCGTGGCGACATAATAGAGGTCTCCGAGCTTGAAGAGATGGTGCAGGGTCTCGGTTTCGACAAGGTAGACTTTGTCTACGAGCCGGGACAATACTCTGTGCGAGGCGGTATCTTCGATATCTTCTCATACTCAGAGAGTAAACCTTACCGATTGGACTTCTTCGATAATGAGATAGATTCGATTCGCCGATTCGAGATATCGAGCCAGCTCTCGAATGATAGGCTCGACGAGGTGGATATTATCTCGAACATAAATCGAGCCGAGGTGGGCCGTATCTCGTTGGCGGAGTTCGCCGGCGGAGAGGTCTGCTATTGGTCGCAGGATGCCAATTTTGTCTTGAACAAGGTGGATGACGTCCGCAAAAAGGCGCTACAAGATAGCTCTGAGCCTGAGGATATAGTCGAAAAGCTCACTTCGCGCAAGGAGATTATCGAGAAGATGGGCGAGGCCAATATGGTGTTGCTGAATAATACACTAGCCGAGCGACCTGCTTCGCAGACCATCATATTCCATACCGCTCCACAAAATAGTTTCAACAAGAACTTTGAGGTGCTTGCCGACGAACTCGTCTCGCGTCGTGAGATGGGCTATAGCACTTTGCTCCTTTCGGAGAATAGGGCACAGGCCGAGCGATTGGATGGCTTGCTCTACGCTACGGGGCGCGAGGGGGCCAAGTTTGAGGTTATGCGACTTACGTTGCACCACGGCTTCACCGACCACGACCTCAAGATTGCCCTCTATGCCGAACATCGACTCTTTGAACGTTATCGTCGTTACAAGATAAATGGCCAGATTAAGCGCGACGAGCAGATGACCATTGCCGAGTTGAACTCGTTGCAGGTGGGTGACTATGTCACCCATATCGACCACGGCGTAGGCCGCTTCGGTGGTTTGGTCAAGATTGAGGAGGGTGGCAAGATGCACGAGGCGATAAAGTTGGTCTATCGCGATGGCGATGTGCTCTTTGTGAATGTCCATTCGTTGCACCGCATTGCTCGCTACAAGAGTGGTGATGAGGAGGCTCCAAAGGTGCATAAACTTGGAAGTGGAGCGTGGCAAAAGATTAAAAATGCAGCCAAGAAGGCTGTCAAAGATATTTCGCGCGAACTCATTGCTCTTTATGCCAAGCGTAAGGCGAGTGAGGGCTTTGCCTTCTCGCCTGATAGCTATCTGCAACAGGCGTTGGAGGCTTCGTTCGAGTGGGAGGATACGCCAGACCAGCTCAAGGCTTCGGAGGCGGTTAAGCGTGATATGGAGTCGGAACGCCCGATGGATCGTTTGCTCTGCGGAGATGTGGGCTTCGGCAAGACCGAGGTGGCTATCCGTGCAGCATTCAAGGCGGCTACCGACGGCAAGCAGGTAGCGGTGTTGGTGCCTACAACCATCTTGGCTCTGCAGCACTACCGCTCGTTTAAGAGTCGTTTGCGCGATTTTCCTGTTACGATAGAGTATCTCAACCGCACCAAGAGCGGCAAGGAGACTTCGCGTATTTTGGATGAATTAAAGTCGGGCAAGGTCGATATCTTGATTGGAACGCACAAGATGCTCGGCAAGGATGTTGAGTTCAACGACCTTGGTCTGCTGATTATAGATGAGGAGCAACGTTTTGGTGTTGCAGCCAAGGAGAAGCTCACGCAGTTGCGTGTGAGTGTCGACACCTTGACACTGACGGCTACGCCAATACCGCGAACATTGCAGTTTTCGCTGATGGGCTCGCGCGATTTGTCGATTATATCTACACCTCCGCCAAATCGTCGTCCAATCCAGACCGAGTCGCACACCTTCTCGGAGGAGCTGGTAAAGGAGGTTGTAGAGGCAGAGTTGCAGAGGGATGGTCAGGTCTATTTTATCCATAATAGGGTGGAGGATTTGATGACTATAAAGGGAATGCTTATGCGTCTTTGCCCCGATGCACGCGTGGCGGTGGCTCACGGACAGATGAAACCTGCCGAGTTGGAAAAGACCATAATGGACTTCATATACCACGATTTCGATATCTTGGTGGCTACTACCATCGTGGAGAGTGGAGTGGATATTCCGAATGTAAATACCATAATTATTAACAATGCCGATAGGTTCGGATTGAGCAATCTGCACCAGTTGCGAGGTCGTGTAGGCCGTAGCGATAGAAAGGCCTATTGTTATCTGCTTTCGCGTCCCGACGAGATGCTCTCGAGCGATGCGCGACGTCGCTTGCGTGCCATTGAGGAGTTCTCCGATTTGGGCTCGGGATTCAACATTGCAATGCAGGATTTGGATATCCGCGGTGCGGGTAATCTGCTCGGAGCGGAGCAGAGTGGCTTTATAGCAAATATCGGCTTCGAGACCTATCAAAAGATTCTGAATGAGGCTATTGCCGAGTTGAGAGCCGAGGGCTTGGATGTTGCGGGCTTGAGCCAAGAGGAGCAGACTGTGGTGGACGAGATGCGCTATGTCGATGACGTGACGCTGGAGCTTGCCGTCGAGGCCGAGTTGCCTGATACCTATGTGCGCCAACAGGCTGAGCGTCTTAAACTCTACCGCAAGATAGATGCTATGACCGACGAGGATTCGCTCGCGAAGTTCGAGGCTGAGCTCGAGGATCGCTTTGGTAAGATGCCACAGGCTGCCAAGGAGTTGATGAATGCGGTGCGTCTGCGCTGGGAGGCTATGCGCCTTGGTATGGAGCGTGTGAAGGTGAAGAATGGCTTGATGATAGTTCGCTTTGTGGGCGACGAGCACTCGCCATACTATCGTAGCGAGGTGTTTATGAATGTGTTGCGTAAGATTACTGCCGACCCCGACCGCTTTGTGCTTAAGCAGAAAGATGGAAAGTTGCAGATAACGGTACGCAGGGTAGATAGTGTAGCATCGGCAGTAGATGTTTTAAGAAAACTATAAAAAAAGAAATTCTGCATTCTGCATTTTGAATTTTAGAATTTATGGCAAATTTAATCGTAGACGAGGGCAATACTTTATGCAAAATTGCCGTTTTAGATAAAAGCGAGGTGCTTTGCGAGTGGTCGTCCGAGGAGTTCGATATGGCGCAGGCTGCTGCACTGATTTCGCAATTCTCGATTGATAAGGCAATAGTTGCCTCGACTCGTGGCGGTGCTGAAAAAATATGCAATGAATTGCAAAATAAAATCGATAAGGTGCTGTATTTTACCTCGCAGACCGAGGTGCCAATCGAGATAGAGTATGCTTCGCGCCAAACTCTTGGCACAGACCGCATTGCAGTGGCTGTGGGCGTTGTATGCGAGATGGGCATCAAAGATGCTTTGGTTATCGATATGGGCAGTGCCATAACCTTCGATTCGATTGAGGATGGAGTCTTCAAGGGTGGTAATATTTCGCTTGGTGTGGCGATGCGCTTCAGAGCCTTGCACGAGTTTACGTCAGCATTGCCTCTCTGTCATTCGACAGAGCCTATCGAAGAGTTTGGTCGTTCGACCACCGAGGCTATCGAGCAGGGTGTGATGCAGGGCGTTTTGCACGAAATCGAGGGCTATGTCGAGCGAGTTTCGAAGAAAAACGTTAAAAAAAGTTTAATTTTTTGCGGTGGCGACGCAGAAAGTTTTGTTAATCGAATTAAAAGTGCGATATTTGCACCTCGTAAACTTATGTTTACGGGATTGAATCGTATTTTAGAGTATAATGTTTCGAAAGGTAACATATAAATTTTTGCAGGTTGCAGCCCTTGTGGTGGCTGTGGTGATGACGGGTGTTGGCTCGGCATCGGCACAGGGTGGGGCTGCCGTTACGGCTTATTCGCCATACACAATGTTTGGTATTGGTGAGTTGCAGACCATAGGTACAACGCAGATGCGTTCGATGGGTGGTACAGGCGTAGCTTGGCGTTCGACTCAGATGCCTAGCCTTGTCAACCCTGCGGGCTATAGCGCAACAATGCAGAAGAGTTTCCTCTTCAACGTTGGTATCGAGGGTAACTTCTTGCAGAATGTGCAGCGTCAATATGTTGGCGATGGCTACACCACAGCAAAGAATGGTAAGAATTCGGTGAATATTCACGAGATAGCAGTTCAGTTCCCATTGGCAAAGCGCTTGGGTATGGGCTTGAGTCTGATGCCATATAGTAGCGTGGGCTACAAGATGTCGTTCCTCGATCAGAGTCCTGAGATTGCCGGAAACGTGGGTGCAGCATCTTACACCTACTCGGGAGATGGCGACATTACCGAGGTGAAGCTCGGTGTGGGCTGGGAGCCATTCAAGAAGTTCTCGATTGGTATTGCAGCAAAATACTATTGGGGCAAGATTACACACAACTACACCTCGGCCGTAGATAACAACTTTGTAGGCCAGGGTACATACCTCTCGGTGGTTGGCGAGGATGAGTATGCGGTGTCGAACTTCAAGTTTCAGGTGGGCTTGCAGTGGAGCGCGATAGAGAACGACAAGCATATCCTCACCTTTGGTGCTACATACGACTATGGCGGTGGTTTGCGTCCGAAGGTGACAAAGAGCCTACTCCTCAACAATGTCTACAACACAGAGGTTTTCTACGAAACCGGAGTTTCGCAGATGCGTTTGCCTCATAGCGTGAAGGCTGGTGCTATGTACCAAAACCCTAAGATTATGGCGGCTGTGGAGTATGAGTTCCAGGCGTGGGGTAGCGGTAACGAGGGCTACTTCGAGGAGAAAATCAACAACAATATGTTGGTTAAGTATGTCGATACACACACCGCAAAGGTGGGTTTGGCCTACACTCCGAATCGCTTCGATGCACGTAACTACTTCCGACGAATCTCCTATAGAGTGGGAGCGCGTTACAGCAACTACTACCAGGAGTATAATGGCGTAGCAATACCGCAGGTTGCCATTACGGCAGGTTTCGGATTCCCGCTTAAGTTTATGGGAACATCGAGCATCGATGTGTCGCTCGAGTATGGCATGCGAGGCTCGCACGCACTGATGAATGCTTCGCCAAAAATTGGTATGGTTCGTCAGGACTACTTCAAGGTGGGACTCGGATTCTCACTCTTTGGCGAGGATTATTGGTTCGTTCGCCCTAAGTACGATTAGAATTTAACAAAACAATACGAAAATGAAAGCAGTAAAATTATTTATCGGTTTGGCATTTGCGCTTGTAGCAAGCAGTGCCTCGGCGCAGGATTTTAGCGATCCGCAGTATGCAAAGTGGGGCGAGACTCCAGAGCAGCGTAAGGAGAATATTTTGGCGAGCACATTCCTCAAGGAGGAGATGGCAAATCGCAACTATCCTCAGGCTACAATCTACTTGCAGCAGTTGTTGAAGAACTGTCCTGCAGCATCGGAGAATACCTTCGTGCGTGGTGTAACTCTCTACAAGAACAAGATTAATCGTGCTAAGTCGTTGGCCGAGAAGAATGTCTATGTAGACTCATTGCTCCTCATCTACGACCTCCGTTTGCAGCACTTTGCAGATCACCCAAAGCGCGGTAAGTCTTACATCCTCGACCGTAAGGCTCGCGAGCACTTGACCTATCGTGAGAGCGACCGTGAGGGTATCCGTGCAGACTTCGAGTTGGCTATTGCAGCGCAGATTGAGGCAAACAACGCACCAGACCTCGAGACCGTAGCTATCTACTACAAGAACTTGTGCGACGACTACAAGAACGATATCGTAGATGCTATGACCATTATGAATACCTACGATACATACTCGAAGTATTACGAGAATGCCGATGAGTCGCAGGCGGAGTTCAAGAATCAGTTCGAGACCTGCTTCAGCTTGAGCGGTGCTGCTTCGTGCGACAACTTGCAGAAGATTTTCGAGCCTAAGATTGCAGCAACTCCAAACGACGAGGCTCTCTTGGCTAAGGTATATCAGCTCTTGGCAAAGGCTAACTGCGAGAGCGCATTCTTCCTCTCGGTAGCTGAGGCGTACTACGCATTGAAGCCACAGTCGGGCGTAGCAATGTTGTTGGCTCAGATCTATCAGGGTCAGAAGAACTTCGATAAGGCTAAGTTGTATCTCCGCGAGGCTTTGGCTAACGAGACCGTAGCCGAGGAGCGCGAGAAGTTGTTGGTTCGTATCGGTATCCTCGAGATGACTGCAAACAACTATGCTGTAGCAATCAAGGCGTTCAACGACTCTATCAATATCGACGAGACCGATGACGACGGTTTGGCACTCTACTTCTTGGCTCAGTGCTATGTTGCTGGTGCAAAGGGTTGCCCTTCGGAGTTGTCGAAGCGCGCAGTATATTGGGTAGGTTACGACTACATCCAGAAGGCCCTTCCATTGTTGGAGGTTACCGACGCTTCGCTTGCTGAGAATGCAAAGAAGCTCGCAGCTAGCTATCGCTCGGTATTCCCAACTGCAGAGGAGTGCTTCTTCGCAGAGTTGAAGGAGGGTTCGACCTATACCATCGACTGCGGTTCCGCTAGGGGCTTGTCTACTCGAGTTCGTTACCGCGCACAGTAGTAGATACTACGTAACAGAAACGTATGAATTTCAGACTACACAGAATATTCTTGGTAGCACTTCTTGTAATGGGAAGTGCTATCTTGCTGTTCTCGTGTGCGTCTGAAGTTAAGCAGGAGGAGGGACCACTCGATGCTATCAAGACCGAGGAGAGCGAGAATCTCACCATCATAATGTCGGAGAATGGTCGCAAGTCCTACGTCTTCACTACCAAACTTCTCGAGGGCTACACCTTGGGACAAGATCCCTATCGAGAGTTTCGTAAAGGTATCTCGATAACCACCTATCAGGACGATTCGCTCTCGACCGAGAATGCCGTCTTGGTGGCAAACTATGCTATATATTACGAGAATCGTAAACTCTGGGAGGCAAAGGGTGATGTTGTGGTTACAAAGCACGACGGCACTCGCCTCTATACCCAGCAGCTCTTCTGGAACTCGATGACCAAGCGAATCTACTCGAACGTGGATACCAAACTTGTTACCGATACCGACGAGATTGTGGGTGAGGGTTTCGAGTCGGACGAGGAGATGAATGAGCCTCGTTTCCGCCATTGGAAGGGACGATTGGAGGTCGACACCGAGCAGTTGCGTAGCGATTCGAACGAAGAGGGTGGTGAGGATAATACGAAAGCAGAAAAGACCGAGAGCGAAGGTGATAAGCAAGAGACTCAGCAGGCAAAACCAACGCAGATGAGACCTGTTGTGGATAGCCCTCGCAAACAGAATACCGTGGCGAAGAAGAGCGTGCCGGCTCCGGCAAAGGCTCCTGCTCAGGTTTCGGGCCCTCAACCTTTAAAGCCTATGCCTCAGGGTGTGGGTGAGAAGAAGGTGCTTGGTCCGCAGGACTTGAGTCTAACGCCAAACAAAATGAAGTAGAGAGATGGGTGATAGTTTTTACATATCTATTGCAGTGGTGCTGATAATGATTGTGTTGTCGGCATTCTTCTCGGGTATGGAGATAGCCTTCATCAACAAGAATCGTCTGCGCCTCGAGATAGACCGCAAGCAGAGCCGAATGTTCGACTATATAGCGGGCCTCTTCTCGAACAATCAGGGACAATACATCTCTACTATCCTGGTAGGCAACAACATAGCGTTGGTAATCTACTCGATGAGTCTATCGATTGTGTTGCGCAAGGTGGCAGGAGATTTGGGTTGGTCTTCGCTGCAAAATGGCTCGATTCTGGTCGAGACTATTATCCCTACCGTCATCATTATTTTCTTGGGCGAGTATCTGCCGAAGTCGATATTCAAGAGTAATCCGAACTTCTTCTATCGCTACCTATCGCCTGTGATGTATATCTTCTACATCTTGCTCTATCCTATAACTCGCACCACGACACTAATCTCGTATGGAATTTTGCGCCTTACGGGACGCAAAACAAATGGTGTGGAGCAACATGTAGAATTCGACCGTAGCGACCTCGAGAGCCTACTCGAGAATAACAATTCGGCCGAGATGGCCGCCGAGTCGGACAACGATATCAAGATGTTCCAAAATGCGCTTGACTTTGCCGATTTGCGAGTGCGTGACGCTATGGTGTCGCGAGTGGATGTCGAGGCGGTGGATATCGACGATTGCACGATGGAGGAACTTACCGACCACTTCGTCAAGACCAAGTACTCGCGTATATTCGTATGGCGCGACTCCATAGATAATATCATAGGTTATGTCAATTCTAAGAGCCTCTTCGAGAATCCAAAGAGTATCGAGGATGCCCTTATGAAGGTGGACTATGTGGCCGAGACGCTTCCGTTGCACGACTTGCTCACTCAGTTTACGAAGAACAAGAGCAATATTGCCGTTGTGATAGACGAGTTTGGCGGTACGGCTGGTATCATCTCGTTGGAGGATGTGCTCGAGCAAATTTTTGGCGAAATCGAAGATGAACACGACGAGCCCGACATGGTGGAGAAGCGAATCTCGGAGCGCGAGTTTGTCTTCTCATGCCGCTTGGAGGTCGATTATCTCAACGAGAAATATGCGCTCGACATCCCCGAGAGCGATGAGTACGACACCTTGGCGGGATATATCATCTCGCGTTACGAGGAGTTGCCTACGGCAGGTACCGTAATGGAGTTCGATGGTTTCAAAATTAAGATTTTGAGCACTACACGTTCGCGAATCGAGCTTGCAAGAGTTGAGTTTGCAGCTAAAAAATAGCGTTTCGTAGTAAAAAAATAGAAAAAATAGTCTCAAATACGAATAAAATAACTATCTTTGGAGGTTAAAATCTTTGCAGATAACAAATTAAATAAAAATTAAAATATTAAATATTAGTTATTATGGTAAGTTTGAATACTTTAAGAACCAAATTTGGCGTAGTGCTGATGGTAGTTATCGGCCTTACGCTTTTGGCATTTATCTTGGGTGACATCACCAGCTGCCAGGACAACAACCCTGAGGTAGGAGAGGTTGATGGCGACGAGATTACCTACACAGAGTTCCAGAAGGCGTACGAGGATGTTCGTGCTTTGTATGGTAACAACAACGTAAACTACGACCAGTCGTCGATGCTTGTAAACCAGGCTTGGATGTCGCTCTATCTCAATCGTGTATTCCTCCCAGCTTGCGAGGATATGGGTTTGACCATCACAGAGAACGAGCTCGAGCAGATGAAGGCTGGCGAGGTGCCATCGAGCGTTTTCGCTAACAACTTCACTGATCCTACAACTGGCATCTACGACATCGATCGCGTGAATGCATTCATCGATCAGGTAAATAGCGATCCTCAGGCTGCTCAATTGTGGGATTTGCTCAAGAAGGAGGCTTGCAACGAGCGCATTATGAGCAAGTATAGCACATTGGTAAGCAATGGCGTATATGCAAATACTCTCGATTTGCAGAAGGGCCTTATCGGTGCAAACAACACCTACAAGGGTCGTTTCGTAGTTTGCAACTACAATTCGGTTGCAGATTCGCTTGTATCGGTATCTGCTAAGGAGATTAAGGATTACTACGCTGCACACATGGCTGCATACAAGCAGAAGCCATATCGCACTGTAAACTATGTTCAGTTCGAGGTTGAGCCAAGCGAGGATGATAAGAAGGCTGCTGAGTCGTATGTTCAGGAGATTGGCAGCAAGTTGGCTGAGTCTACCGATTTGAACGCTCTCGCTCGCGAGGAGAGATTTGTAAAGGTTGCTGACAACTATGTTGATGCTTCCGAGCTCGATGAGGAGGAGGTTGGCGTACTTCGTCAGAACAAGTCGTTCGGTCCTGAGTTGCAGGGTGATGAGTGGTATGCTTCGCGTGCTGTGAAGTCGCTTAACGCTCCAAAGAGTGTTGAGTTGAAGGGCTTTGCACTTCCTTACCAGGAGAACGCTAAGGCTGATAGCCTCTACAATGTAGCTAAGGCTAACGTTGCAGGTTTCGATGCATTGGCAGAGGAGAATGGCGGCGGCGAGTTGGGTGAGATTCCATTCTCGGAGTTGCCTATCGACTTGGCTGAGCTTGTAGCAAATGCTAGGGTTAACGATGTTGTTAAGGTTAATTTGGGCGGCTCAGTCCAGATTTTGAAGGTTGTGAAGCTCGGCGAGAAGAGCCGTCACTACCGTCTTGCAACATTGAACTATCCTGTACTCCCATCTGATGCTACTCGCAATGCTGTATATACTGCTGCAAGCAAATTCGCAGTAAATGCTAATGGTTCGATGGATAAGTTTAATAAGGCTGCTGCTGAGGCTGGTGTTATGGCATCGCAGATGAACGTTGAGCGTGGTGCACGTAACATCCCAGGTTTGCCAAATTCAATCGAGGTTGTTCGTTGGGCAAACGAGGTTGGTGCAGGTAGTGTATCGGATGTTGTTAAGATTGACGATAGCTATGTAGTGGCAGCTGTATCGGAGGTTAATGAGGAGGAGCACAAGGCACTCGATAAGGTTGAGGCTCAGATTAAGAGCGTGTTGATCAAGGAGAAGAAGGCCGAGATGCTTCGTTCGAAGATGAAGGGTGCAACCTTGGAGGAGATTGCTGCTTCGGCAAATGCTACTATCGAGACCTTCGAGAATGCAAAGACCGCTGCATCGTATGTTCAGAACTTGGGCATCGAGCCACGCGTAGTTGCTCAGTTTGTTAAGGTAACCGAGGAGAACAAGGGTAGCCTTCTTCCATTGATTAATGGTGGCCGTGGTGTCTATGCAGTAGTTGTAGACGAGGTTGCTGTAGAGGAGAAGCAGACTCTCGAGGCTGAGCGCGTTCGCGTACAAGCTGTCGAGGAGCGCAAGGCTGCTAATGGCATCTTGCGTGCTCTCTACGAGGCTGCTAACGTTGTAGATAATACTGTTAAGTATTTCTAACAGACGATATTGATAGGCAACAATAACGTTGCACGACAATAAATCGCTCCGCTTTGATAGCGGGGCGATTTTTGTTTGCCTTTTGTGGCTTTTTTTGTGAAAAGTTTTCGGTTTTATGCCTTGTGTTCTCTCTTTTTTTTGTATATTTGTAGTGCTAAATTACGCGCATAGTGCATATATATAGAGTTTTTGTATGAAAATCGTTATTGCAGGCATAGGAGAGATGGGTATCCACTTGGCTAAAATGCTCAGTGGACACGGTCACGATATAACAGTTATTGATACCGAGTCTAAGGCTTTGGCGGAGGTGGTGAGCCTTGCCGACGTGATTACTGTCGAGGGCGATTCGACAACCTTCGCGATATTGCGAAAGGCGTCGGTTCGTAAGTGCGACCTCTTCATTGCGGTGCATCCTGTCGAGAATACAAACATCCTTTCGGCTATCATGGCCAAGCAGCTTGGTGCAAAGAAGGCCATTGCGCGTATCGACAACAATGAGTATCTCGAGCCGAACAACAAGGAGATGTTTATCAATATGGGCATTGACTATATGTTCTATCCCGAGAACATCGCGGCCGAGCAGGTTATTTCGTTGTTGGGCCACACCTCTACTACCGAGTTTGTAGACTTCTCGGGAGGACGTCTCTCGTTGTTGGTGTTCCGCTTGGAGCCTACATCACCTTTGGTAGGTCGCGAGTTCTCGAGCTTTGTTATGGACGAGGACTCTACCTATCGCACTGTGGCGATTTCGCGTGACGGTAAGACCATTATTCCGCACGGCGCCGATTCGTATATGGTGGGCGATATGATATATGTCATTGCACGCCACGACTCGGTAAGCGATATTATGTCGTTGTCGGGACAGGGCGATGTTCACATCAAGAATATGATGATTCTCGGTGGCTCACGCATTGGAGTACAGATTGCGCAAGCTTTGCAGAACGATGTCAATATCAAGCTCGTAGAATACAATTCGGAAAAGGCCAATCGTTTGGCTGGGCAACTCGAAAAGACCCTTATCATCAACGAGGATGGCCGCAATACCGAGGCTATGTTGGAGGAGGGACTCTCGAATATGGATGCCTTTGTTGCAGTAACTGGCCGTAGCGAGACCAACATCCTTGCGGCGATGTTGGCAAAGCGAATGGGCGCCAAGAAGGTTATTGCCGAGGTCGAGAACTTGAACTATATTAATATTGCCGATTCGGTGGGTGTGGATACCATCATCAACAAGAAGATGGTTTCGGCTTCGAATATCTTCCGCTTTACTATGGCTACCGACGTGTTGGACATTAGGTGTTTGACAGGTAGTGATGCCGAGGTGTTGGAGTTTATTGTCAAGCCAAACGCACCAGCTACGAAGGCTACGCTCAAGGATTTGGGCTTGCCTAGGGATGTCATTGTCGGAGGCGTTGTACGTGGCGATAAGGTCTTTATTGCTTCGGGTAACACCAAGATTTCAGCCTACGACCGTGTGGTAGTATTTGCAATGCCTTCGGCTATTGGACGAGTTGGCTACTATTTCAACTAAAGTGTATAATATAAAAATAAGTATATAACCCATGTATATAGCAATTGCAGGAAATATTGGTAGCGGCAAGACTACGCTTACTGAGATTTTGACCAAGCACTACGGCGCTAAGGCCTACTATGAGGATATAGACAATCCTTATATCAACGACTTCTACGAGGATATGAATCGTTGGGCATTCCAGTTCCAGGTACACTTCCTTGCAAGTCGTATTCGCCAAACTATGGATATGTTGGCTGACGGCTCGGAGGATATTTTCCAGGACCGCACAATCTACGAGGATGCTCACATCTTTGCGGGCAACTTGCATCAGATGGGCTCGATGTCGTCGCGCGACTTCGGAACATATATGAAGTTGTTCGATATCTCTACAAACCTCATTCCGCAGCCCGACCTTCTCATCTATCTGAAGGCGAGTGTGCCAACGCTTGTTAAGCAGATTTGCAAGCGTGGTCGCGACTACGAGCAGAATATCGAGGTGGGCTATCTTGACCGCTTGAACAATCGCTACAACGATTGGATCGAGAATCACTACAAGGGCGAGGTCTTCGTCATCGACAAGGATACCAACGATTTTGTGGAGAATGTCAAGGTGTTGGAGGCTCTCTACGAGCGTTTGGATGCAATTAAGGCTTCGAAGAAGAAGTAAGCGATGATAGCGCTGCCTATTGCCTTTAAGGAACGAATGTGCCGACAACTCGGAGCGGAAGAGGCCGAAGTTCTCTTCGCGGCTCTCGAGGGGACGTCGCCCGTAGCAATACGCCTCAATCCGGCCAAGTGTGGCGATGAAGGTGTATGGCGCGATGGCGAGGCAATAGCGTGGAGCAAGTATGGTCGTAAGCTTAAGGAGCGACCATCATTTACGCTCGATACGGCATTCCATGCCGGAGCATACTATGTGCAAGAGGCGGCTTCGCAGTTCCTCGACTATATCGTTTCGCTCGAGGATTTGCAGGGCAAGCGCGTATTGGATATGTGTGCTGCACCGGGCGGAAAGACCACAATATACTCTACAGCCGTGGGGCAGTCGGGCTTGGTTGTGGCGAATGAGTATGTCCGTTCGCGTGCCAATGTTTTGGCCGATAATGTCCGCAAGTGGGGTATGGGTAACGTTTTGGTTACTAACAATGCTCCCGAGCACATTGCGCAGTTCGAGGGGTGGTTCGATATGGTGGCTGTCGATGCACCTTGTTCGGGCGAGGGAATGTTCCGCAAGGAGGAGGTGGCCCGTGAGGATTGGAGCGAAGATGCCGTTAGAATGTGTGCGGCTCGCCAACTCTCTATTGTGCGCGAGACGTGGCAGTCGCTCAAGGATGGCGGCCTCTTCATATATAGCACCTGCACCTTTAACGAGGATGAGGACGAGGGGCTCTTGCAGGCCTTTATCGAGGAGCAAGGCGATGTCTTTGTGCCGTCGCAGAGGGTCGAAATAGACGATGCTTGGGGCATTGTGAGGGGTGAGGTTGGAGCGTTTCAGACCTTCCGCTTCTTCCCGCATAAGACCGATAGCGAGGGGCTGTTTGTGGCTGTGGCGCGTAAGTCTGAGCCCACAACCCAGCGCACTCCTAAGGCTCGTAAGAAGGTGATGCAGGAGGTGGATAAGAATTCGCGCAAGGAGTTGCAACGATGGCTGGAGGGTGCAGATAATCACTCCTTTGCAATGGTTGCAGATATGATATATGCCTATCGCGCCGAGCAGTTCAAGGCTGTGCAGGCTCTGTCGGAGAGCCTTACGGCAATCTACTCGGGTGTGGCAATGGGGCAGATTTTCAAGGGTAAGCTCAAACCCGATTGGGCGTTGTCGCAATATGTGGCGTTGAATCGTGGCTCTGTGGCTACGGAGGCGCTCGACGAGGCTCGTGCGTTGGACTATCTGCGCAAAAAAGATATCGCCGTGGGCGATATGGCCGAGGGTATAAACCTCGTTACTCACGAGGGTCGCGCCTTGGGCTTTGTGAAGAGGGTAGGGGCAAGGTGTAACAATCTCTATCCCAATTCGTTGAAAATAATGAATATGTAAAAATATGGTGGAAAAACTCTATTATTCGATGGGCGAAGTTACAGAGATTTTCGATGTCGAACCATCTCTGATTCGCTATTGGTGTTCGCAATTTAGCTGCTTGCGTCCTAAGCGCAACGCCAAGGGTAATCGTATGTTTACGCAGCAGGATATCGACCGCCTGAAGCGCATTCACCATCTTCTTAAGGAGAAGAAGATGACCATAGAGGGTGCACAAAAGGCTATGAAGAAGCGCGTAATCGAGGCCGAGAAGAACGATTCGGATGTGGCACTTTTGGAGCAGTTGCAGACACTCCGCGCGGCACTTGTCGAGATGCGTGATAGCATTGGCGAGTTGGCCGAGGATGTGAGTACTACCAATGCCGAGCCTTCGACCCCAGTGGCTGAGACCGAGCCTATGCCAAAGAAGAAGCGCGCACCGCGTCGTAAACTTATCGGCGAGGATGGCGTGGTCGAGAGACCTCTGTTGCCATTCTTTGAGCAAACGCTCTTCGATGCAACTTCAATGACTCAAAAAATAGACGAAAATGTTGATAGGTGATATTATCAAACCGATAGAGGAGTTTGCTCCACTCTCGTTGCAGGAGTCGTACGACAATGCTGGCCTTATTGTGGGTCGCCTCGACGATGAATTGCAGGGTGGCGTACTGCTCGCCGTGGATGTTACCGAGGCGGTTATCGAGGAGGCTATCGAGAAGCAGTGTGGACTGATTATCACCCACCATCCGATTATATTCCACCCACTCAAGCGATTCAATTCGGCATCGGTGGTGGAGCGTTGTGTCGAGATGGCTATACGCCATAATATCGCACTCTATGCTTGTCACACCAATCTCGACTCTGCACGCAATGGCATGAGCTGGCGCGTGGGCGAGATGCTCGGCTTGCAAGATATGGAGGTGCTTCAACCTACGGCCGAGGGTTGTGGCTTTGGTGTTGTTGGAACACTTGCGCAACCACTCTCCGAAACGGAACTTTTGAGCAAGGTTAAGCAGGCCTTTTCGGTTGATGCTCTGCGCCATAGCGCACCGCTTGGCCGCGAAGTTAAGCGCGTGGCTATATGCACTGGTGCAGGTGCTTCGCTGATGGGCGACGCCAAGGCGTCGGGCTGCGATGTCTACCTCACGGCAGACCTCAAATACAACGATTTCTACACTCCCGATTCGCACTTTATGGTGGTGGATATGGGACACTTCGAGAGCGAATTTTGCGCAATTACGATTTTATTTGATATTTTATCAAAAAATTTTATTAACTTTGCGCTCTATAAGAGCGCTCAATCGGAAAATCCAGTGCATTATTTCGTGTAATGGTTTGAGCAACAGGGGGTTGCGTTGTGCTAACGCCCAATTTTCGAAGTTAGGGAAATAACAAAATTAAGATATATGGCTACAAAGAAAAAGACAGCAGAGGTAGATTACTCGATGTACGAGAAGATTGTTGCACTCTACGAGTTGCAGAAAATTGACTCTCAGATTGACGAAATCAACAAGGTGAAGGGTGAGTTGCCTTTGGAGGTAGAGGATTTGGAGGATACCGTTGCGGGCCTCAACACTCGCCTCAGCAATATCAATGGCGAGATTGAGGAGCTCTCTTCGCTCACCAAGCAGCGCCAGCGCGAGATTGAGGAGGCTAAGGCTCTCATCGCTCGCTACAAGGAGCAGCAGGATAATGTTCGTAACAACCGCGAGTACGAGACTTTGGGTAAGGAGATCGAGTACCAGGAACTCGAGATTACTCTTGCCGAGAAGCGTTTGAAGGAGTACTCGGTAGCAACTAAGGCTAAGAAGGCTACCCTCGAGACCACCGAGAACGAGCTCAACGAGCGTAAGGCCGACCTCGACGTTAAGCGTCAGGAGCTCGACTCTATCGAGAGCGAGACTGCAGACGAGGTTAAGTCGCTCTCTGCAAAGGCTGAGGTTGCCAAGGCAAAGATCGACGAGCGTCTCCTTTCGGCATACGACCGTATCCGTTCGAAGGTGCGCAATGGCCTTGCAGTAGTAACCGTAAAGCGTGACGCTTGCTCTGGTTGCTTCAACCGCATCCCGCCACAGCGCCAGGCCGATATTCGCCTCGGTAAGAAGTTGATCGTGTGCGAGTATTGTGGACGTATTCTTGTCCCTTCAGAAGAATAAAATCATTCTGGTTGGTGAATTTTTCACCAAACTTCAATATCCCGATTGCTCACATACGCTTAGTATGCTGCGCATCGGGTTTTTTGTTTGTCGCAAAATTCCCTCAACCATCTCTGATTTTAAGGTTGTTGTAATCTCACGGCTTCTGACAAGAAATCATTTTTAAAGTTGCGCATCGGGTTTTTTGTTTGTCGCAAAATTCCCTCAACCATCTCTGATTTTAAAGTTGTTGTAATCTCACGGCTTCTGACAAGAAATTTGTAGAATCGTTCTAGCATCCCTAAATTCCCTAAATTCCCTAAATTCTTTGATCTCTCTAAAATCTCTTTCAACATTGCGAAATTTTCACTAACTTTGTAGAAACTAAATCTTAAAACTATGAAGAAAACATCTGTCCTACTCACTGCACTAATGGTGCTGTTTCTCGCCCTCTCGTGCGGAGGCTCAACCGAGCAAGTTGCCAACCAAAAGAAAGAGGCTCCCGAAAGACAAGGTTGGGACGGAGGCTCTCTCTACGGCGATGTTGAGAGTGTCGAGATTACCGAATATACTCTAAAAGAGTCCTTTGGAGAAGCGGTTACGGATAAAGTAAATGGAAAGGAAATTTATAAATTTAATCAGCAGGGCGATGTATTCGAGTCTGCTTCGTATAACGGTGATGGCTCGCTGGATAGAAAAGAACTCTATAAATACGATTCTCAGGGCAATGAGATTGAGAAGGCTTTTTATAACAGAGATGGCTCGCTGTATCGTAAAGAACTCTATAAATACGATTCTCAGGGAGCTAAGATTGAGTCTGCTAATTATAACGGCGATGGCTCGCTGCGTAGTAAATATCTCTATAAATACGATTATCAGGGTAATAAGATTGAGGAGGCTTGGTATAACAGCGATGGCTCGCTGGATATTAAACGACTCTATAAATACGACTCTCAGGGCAATATGATTGAGTGGGCTGATTATAAGAGCGATGGCTCGCTGGATGATAAACGACTCTATAAATACGATTCTCAGGGCAATCTGATTGAGTCTGCCTCGTATAACAGCGATGGCTCGCTGTATAGAAAACATCTCTATAAATACGACTCTCAGGGCAATAGGATTGAGTGGGCTAAGTATAACAGAGATGGCTCGCAGGATTATAAATATCTCTATAAATACGATTCTCAGGGCAATATGATTGAGGAGGCTAAGTATAATAGTGACGGTTCGCTGTCTTGTAAAGAACTCTATAAATACGACCCTCAGGGCAATCTGATTGAGTCTGCTGAATATAAGAGCAGCGCTTCGCGGTGTTGGAAATATCTCTATAAATACGATTCTCAGGGCAATCAGATTGAGGTGATCGAATATAGAGGCGATGTTAGGATTCCAACAAGAAAGGTAGAATATAAAATCACCTATCGCAGGTAGTTTCCCTATCAATACAAATCGCAAAAAAAAGTGTGTCTGCGCTCTACAGACACACTTTTTAGCTTTTAATCTTCAACCCTCTCGAATATTCCCTTCGAGATTCCGTTGCGCATCTTAATTAGCCACTTGGCCTTCTGCGGTTGCAGGGCTAGGGTGTAGAGCGCGGCGAGGATATAGGTGTAGAGTCGTTTCTTCTTCTCGTCGCTATAGAGTGCTTTGAGCTCGCCCTCCTTCTCGGCACGGATGCGTTTGCTTACGCCCACGCCATACGACAACTTATCGAAGTACTCCGCGGTGAGTTTGCGCTCGGCAATATGGTGATAGACGATGGCGTGCGGTGTGTAGAAGACGCGCTCGCCAAGGTTGCGGATGCGGTCGAAAACGTCGTTCTCCTCGCCACCGAGCAACTCCTTGCCCTTGCGGCCAAGTTCTGTGTCGAAGCCTCCGTAGAGGGTGAAAATCTCGCGATTGAAGGCCATGTTGCCTCCTGCCGGAGTTATGTCGCGTGCCACCGAAGTGACCTCCTTGCCAAGGTTTATAGGGTTGGCAATCATCTTCTCGGTATACTTCGACATCCACTTCGGACGTCCACCATCGTAGCAAGCCACCACAGCACCCGATGCTGCAAATGCGCCATAGTTGTGGAAGAGGTCGATATATGCCGACACAAAGCCACTGTTTACGGTCTCGTCATCGTCGATAAAGGCCACGATATTGCCCTGCGACTCGGCGATACCTCTATTTCGGGCATACGAAAGTCCCTGCTGCGGCTCCTCGACAAGGCGAATATTTATGCTTAGTTCTGCCACGAGGGCCTCCACCTTGCTCTTGGTGTCGTCGGTAGATGCATTATTCACCACAACGCACTCCCACAACGCTCTGTCGGCATCTTGCGCATCCAACGAGCGGAGTGTTCGAATCAACGAATCGGCGTTGTTATATGTAGATATTACAATTGATAATTCCATATTGGCTGCAAATATACTACTTTTTGGCGGAAAAACATAGTTTTATGCAGTAGTTTTTTGCATAGCCAAATTCCGATTCGCTAAACGCTACGGATGAGCCACGCCACTATCCGAAGGTTGCGCCGTAACCGCAGTCGCCCTTTCGGTAGGAGGCGGGGGTGTGGTGGTAGCGTTGCTTGAAGAGCTTTATGAAGTGCGAGATGTTGCTGAATCCGCACTCGGCACCAATCTCCGATACGGTGCGGGAGGTCGATGCGAGCATTATACGTGCGCGGTCGAGCCGTTGCTCTATAATCCAATGGTGGGGCGAGGTGCCGAATATGCGACGAAACTCCTTCTTAAAGGATGTAAGTGAGCGATTGGTCTGCTCGGCCAGCCCCTCTATCGAGATGTCGTTGAAGAGATTGTCGTAGATGGTATTCACGAAGTGGCTTGTCGAGCTGTCGGTAGCGCGTAGCAGCTTGCGCTTGATGCAGCCGTCTTCGCCCGAGAGTAGCAGATAGATTAGTTCGTTGAACTTCAGGCGCTGTCTGATGTCGTTGTGTTGTAGGCCCGAGTTGCGTAGTGCTCTGTCGATGCCAAGAAAGAAGTTGCGTAGCTGCGTGTCGGGCGATGCTATGGCGAAGTTGCGCGTGAGGCATCGCTGACAGGTGTGGTGCGACGAGAAACTAACTCCGTAGTTTATGTTTAGTCCGAAGATAGCTTGTTGTAGCGACTTGGCCGAGATGTAGAAGATGATCTGCTCGAAGCGGTCGTTCTCGTCTACGATATTCTCCTCGTAGTGGAATCCATTCTCGAGTAGGAAGACGTCGCCTGCATCTATCTGGTGAAATTGGTCGTTCTGATAGAGATATTTCGTGCCACAGAGTACGAATCCTATGGCTATTCGCGAAAGCGAGATGGCGCGAATGCCTGTGTTCTCGTGTTCGGAGATGCGTGCGATGTCGGTGGCGCAGTTGAAAATAGAGCTATTCATAGATGTCAAATATAAAACCGAGCGCAAATATATCCGAAATGAGTGGCACCCTTGCAACGAGTTGTCCGAATATCACGCAAAAGAGTCCAAAATAGCAAGATTGGTGGAATGGGTGCTCTTTTTTGGATGTAAATAGATGCGTTGTGGAATAGAATTGCTATCTTTGCCCCAAAATAGAAGCATATATGAAGGAGATAGTTATAGACTCGCTCGACGAGTTGAAGGATGTGGCCGAGGCGGTTGTGGAGTCGCTCGACGGGCGTAATGTTGTTGCTTTTTGTGGCGCTATGGGTGCAGGCAAAACAACACTTATTAGCGCCATTATGGAGCATCTTGGCTCGGAGGATACCGTCACAAGCCCAACCTTTGCTCTTGTGAATCAGTATGGTACGGCTGCAGGTGAGGCGGTTTATCACTTCGATTTCTATCGTATCAACCGCATTGAGGAGGTCTTCGATATGGGCTACGAGGAGTATTTCTATTCGGGCGATTTGTGCCTTATCGAGTGGCCTGAGCTTATCGAGGATTTGTTGCCCGAGGATGCAATGGTGGTGAGAATTGAAGTCCTATCCCCGACGGAGCGTAGATTTTCAATTAACTAATTGAGTAGGGCAAAAAACATAGGCCAAGCGAATTAGCTTGGCCTATGTTTTTTATAAGGTGTGGATTATTCCAAACGGCGAGCACCGTCCGAGATTACTACGTCGTAGACCTTTGGCTCGTGGCCATACTTAGCAGCAAACTCCTTCTTTACGGTTGCTACGAAGTTGTCGTACAAATCCTCCTTCACGAGGTTGATGGTGCAACCGCCGAAGCCGCCACCCATGATGCGCGAACCTGCTACGCCACACTGCTCAGCCAACTCTGCCAAGTAGTCGAGCTCCTCGCACGATACCTCGTAATCCTTCGACATGCCCCAGTGGGTCTGGTACATGCGAGCACCTACAGTCTCGTAGTCGCCCTTGATGAGAGCATCGCACACGTCGAGTACGCGCTGCTTCTCGCCAATAACGTACTTAGCACGCTTGTAGTCCTCTTCCGAAACTACATCCTTTACGCGCTCCAAATCCTCGTACTCTGCATCGCGCAAAGTCTCAACGCCGATAGCCTTAGCTACGCGCTCGCACGACTCGCGACGCTTGTTGTATGGCGAACCAACCAACTCGTGCTTAACGAGCGAGTTCACGAGCAAGAGCTTGTAGCCCTGTGGGTCGAATGGGAAGTACTCGAACTCCATCGAGCGGCAGTCGAGGCGCATAAGGTTGCCCTTCTTGCCAAATACCGATGCAAACTGGTCCATGATACCGCAGTTTACACCTACGTAGTGGTGCTCGGTCATCTGACCTACCTTTGCAAGAGCGAACTTGTCGATCTTGTTGTCGGCGAACATATCGTTGATGGCGTAAGCGAAGGTGCTCTCCAAAGCAGCCGACGACGACATACCAGCGCCGAGAGGTACATCACCTGCGAATGCGCAGTCGAAGCCCTTAACCTCAACGCCCAACTTTGCCATCTCGCGGCATACGCCGAAGATATACTTAGCCCAGCCCTGCTCAGGAGCATCCTCCTCGTTGAGACCGAACTCGGCCGACTCGTTCATGTCGATAGAGTAGGCGCGAACCTTGTCGAGTCCGTTCGGAAGAATTGCAGCCACGATGCCGCAATCTACTGCGCCCGGAAATACGAAACCTCCATTGTAGTCTGTGTGCTCACCGATAAGGTTGATACGACCTGGTGAAGCATAAACGCCGCACTTGCCCTCGTAATGGTCAGCAAATGCCTTTTTTACCAAATTAATATCCATAATTCTATAATGTTTTAGGTGTTTTCAATCCCTCAAAGATACAAACAAAAATGGAAAACCGAAAGCCAAAGAGGGAAAACTCAATAATTTTTTTAATATAAGTGTCCGAAATAGATTGCATTCATAAACATCTTGGCACCACCAAACCAATACGAACGGAAGATTGGGTTGTCGGCAAAGTGGATAAGCTCGCCCTCGCCGTGCTTAACGACCATAACTGTAGGAGTCGATGCAATGCGGTTGATGTTGCTGTCCGAAATATAACCCGAGAGGTGCGGTTTGTCGGTGTAGCGCACAGGGATAATCACACCCTTCATAGCCGCCTCGTCGTATACCTGAGGACCCTTGCGGAAGAGTGGTAACTCCTTGGCAGTGTAGCCATAAGCCACAGGCGAAGTGGTGTCGATGGTGGCGTTGAGTATAGCGCCCGCAATCTGCTCCTTGTCGCCCTTCTCGGTTGGAGGAGCAATGCGCTTGATAGGCGACATTCCTAAGCGTGATGTCATAGTGTAGCCGATACCTGTGGTGACGATAGTACCGCCATTCTCTACCCATTGGCGTATAGCGGCAGTAGCCTTGTGCTTCTTTGGTAATGTTCCGTGAGGGATAACCATAACGTTGTATTTAGCTAACAACTTCTTGTTGATGTCGTTGGCTGTGATGCGCAATGGAGCGATGCCGTAGTGCTTCTCGAGCAACATCCACAACTCGCCACATACATCACCCTTGAAGCCTTCGCCCACCAAGAGAGCAACCTTAGGCATACGAGCCATCTTGAGGTTGAGCTTCTCACTGTTGAACTTGCCATCGATAGCGTAGATATTCGAGCCGTTCTCCTTGGCCGCCTTTACGAGGATGTCGTAGATGGCATCTGCCGAGATTGGCTGGTTAGCCACCTCCACAACTGCGCTACCGCAAGTCATAGTCTGCTTGTTGTACTTGAACTCCTTGCTTGCAATCTTCACTGCAACACCCTTTGTCATGAGTGCATTCAATACGTTGTGCGAGTAGAGACCCACGGCATCAACGATGTAGCCATAATTGCTCTTGCCGCCTACAACAGTGCCCTCTGGGAACGAGAGTGTAGCCTTCTCGCCGAGCAATCCATCTACCGACTTGAGGTCGGCGTGCGCCACGTTGTATGCGAGAGGGAATGTCCAAGTCGAGATGTCGTAGAAGTGCAAATCCTCGTAGATGTCGTTGCCGAGACGCTCCCAAATAGCCTTCACCTTGTAGAAGTAAGGCTGATTGAGCGGAATAACATACGACTCCTCGGTAGCAAACTTCTCCTTGCCTACCTTGGTATCCTTAGCCAGGTGGTAGACTTCGATGTTGTGTACCAAGAGGTTCTCGAGCAGACGGTAGGCGCGAGCCTTGTCGCCTCGAGCGTGGAAGATATAGCCCTGTACCTCGCTCTGCTGAGCCTTGGTGGCCGAATCTACGAAGAATCGACGCTGGTAGTCGAGCAACTTCACTCGCATATCGCAACCGGCGCAGAGAGCCGAAATGCTAGCCTCGGCCTGGTGGCGGATGGTGGTAGGAAGCGTCATATAGCCATTTGCATACTTACGCATATAACCGCGTGCGCTCGACTGCTCGAACAAGAGACATACCGAGCCCTGCACATCGCCGTATGCAGCACCCTTGCCGAGGTAGTAGTCGTCGAAGCCCTCACGGCAATATGGCTCGGCACCAATCGGTGTGAGCACCTTGCTTACGTAGTTGCCCACCTCGCCTGTCAAGGCCTGATTCTCGTGGGTGACATATTGGTGTAGACGCTTTGGATGACCTGGGCTGTGGAAGAAGCGAGCGCGCTTACCGCCCATCTCGTGCAAGTCGAGCACGAGGTTTGGATGCCAATCGAGGTACGACTCCACCGACATACGGCCCTCGGGGTGCTGACACATCAGAAGGTCGCGGTTTACGTTGGCGTAGTAGTGGTTGGCGCGAGCGCCTGGCCAAGCCTGCTTGTGCTCGTACGATTCGTTGCTACCGCACTGAATCGAGCCGAGCGAGTTGTTTACCCATGCCGAGTAGCGATTCAAAGCGTCGGGGTTGCTGCCTGGGGTTAGGAGCAATACCATATTGTCGAGCATATTCAATACCGCCTTATCCTCCGATGCCGCAAAGAAATAGGTCATTGCCACAGCCGCATTTGCGCCCGAAACCTCGTCGCCGTGCATCGAGCAGGTGATGCTGCTTATGATAGGCATCTGCTTGGTGTCGAGAGCGGCCGACTTTGTGGCGTCTAGCAACTGCAGGTGGCTGGCCTTGATTTGCTCGAGGTTAGCGTGATTCTTGGGCGAGGTGATAATCAACTGCACAAGACGACGCTTCTCGTGTGTGCGACCAAGGTCCACGAGCTTAACGCGGTCCGACTTGGCTGCTACAGCCTCGACGTAGCCGAGGATGTCGCTCCACTCGAAGTAGCGCTCACCGAGTTCGAAACCGAGCACCTGCTTTGGTGTTGGAATCTCGCTGTTGTAGCCACCTGTGATGGCTACCTCTTTCTGCTCGACGGTGAGACTCTTCGGTAGGAAGAAGTTCAAATCGTGCGAGTAATTGCTGAAGTTTGGCTGTGCAAATGCTGTCAACTGACAGACGACAAAACCAATCGCTAAAAGATACTTTTTGATATTCATAGTGGCTGAATTTTGTGTTTTGATGCCTCAAATTTACAAATAAAAACTCGTATTCGAAAGCAAAACTGAAAACTTTTGAGAAGAGAGGAGATAGGAGATAGGAGATAGGAGAGAGATTCTAAAGGTGGTTAAAGGTCATTGGGGACTTATGGGGATTTTATAGCTACAGATAGCTACACGCAGACAAGTCGCCCGAAACGCCACCGACTGACCGAGTTTACAAGGCACTAACAGAATAATGCCATTATCTCTCCACATTACTGAAACCCTGGACTCGAACGGCGGCAGAAGCCGAGAGCAGAGTAAGTAGGGGAAATATCGAAGCGGAGGCGAGCAACAAAGTTACAAGCATTGAGAGGATGAACTAAAAGGAAATTTATTTACTTTTTGATTATACTCTCAAGGCTTACGATTACGAAGTAATAGGCTTACGCTACAATAGCTACACAACGTAGATAACTTTGCCGAGGCGCAACAAGCTGACCGAGTCCTATTCTGGGCAAACGAAAAGGAGCTTTCTTGAAAGAAAACTCCTTTGAAGTGCCCAGAATAGGACTCGAACCTACACGCCTCTCGGCACTCGCACCTGAAACGAGCGCGTCTACCATTTCGCCATCTGGGCTTTTTGCAAGCGCAAAGGTAACGAAATTTTCGCTAAATGCAATATTCTCTCTCTATTTTTGAAAGTTTTACGATTTTTGCTTTCATTTTTACTTTTTTATCACTATATTTGTTAGGATTAACCAAAGCACAAAGTGGCCTCTATATATTTTCATATTCCTTTTTGCAAAAGGTTGTGCGGATATTGCGATTTTTATCGCAGTGTCAAGACCAAATATATGCCACAAGTTGTGGAGGCTATGCACCGAGAGTTGGCCGCTCAGCACGATTTTATTGGCGACAAGACCATTCGCACAATCTATTTCGGTGGCGGAACACCTTCGTTGCTCGAGCCGAGCGAGATAGAGCGATTTATCGACCACGCGCGCGAGTTGTTCGACTGCTCGCAGGTGGAGGAGATAACAATCGAGGTTAATCCCGACGACATCACTGATGACTATGTTGCCGAGCTACGCAAAACATCGGTCAACCGCATCTCGATGGGTGTGCAGTCGCTCGATGATGAGGTGCTGCAGTTTATGGGGCGTCGCCATTCGGCTCGTCAAGCCGTCGAGGCGGTTCGGATGTTGCAGGAGGCGGGCTACGACAATATATCGGTGGATCTGATTTTTGGCGTGGAGAGTGCCGATGCGGAGTCGTTGAATAAGACGCTGCAAGGCTTCCTCGCAATGGGCGTGCAACATATTTCGGCATACCACCTCACTATCGAGGAGAATACTCGCTTTGGTCGTCTGTTGGCGCGTGGCGAGATGAACGAAACCGACGAGGAGCGCAGCGAGGCGGAGTTTTTGCAGGTGCACAATGCGCTGACTGCTGCGGGATTCGAACACTACGAGGTGTCGAACTATGCGTTGCCCAATCGACGTTCTAAACATAACTCTTCCTATTGGAAGGGTGTGCACTATCTCGGCATAGGGCCGGGCGCACATTCGTTCAATGGTTCGGTGCGTCGCTGGTGCGAGCAACCTATTGAACGCTATATTGATGGTGTAGAGTATGGCTCGGAACAACTTACCGAAACAGATAGGCTGAACGAGTATATTATGACCTCGTTGCGTTGTGCTGAGGGCTTTTCGCTCGACGATTTCGAAGCGAAATTCGGAAAGTTAAATCGTGAACACCTCGAGCACGAAATCTCGAAAAACAGCGAGTTGGAGCTGTTGGTGCGCGATGGTGATAGGGTGCGAATCGAGGCGGAGAAAATGCTCGTTTCGGATATGATTATCGAGTCGTTGATGGTACTTTAGCGGTTTATATTATAAATATTGGTATAGATTATTAAAAAAATTTAATAAATACTTTGTTTTGTCGGTAAAAAAGGTTACTTTTGCCCCCAAAATTTGGATATAAAAACAACAAATTATCAGATAATTATGAGTGAAATTAAATTGACCCCAGATGTACTCTTTGAGGTGAGCTGGGAGGTATGTAACAAGGTTGGCGGTATCCACACCGTGTTGGCTACCAAGGCGCTGACCGTTACAAAGGAGTTGGGCGAGCGATATATCACTATCGGCCCAGATTTTTCGCAGGATAGCGAGGTTTCGGAGTTTGTCGAGGATCCAATGTTGCTCAAGACTTGGCGACAGACACTTTATAATGATGGCATTCGTGTTCGCGTTGGTCACTGGAAAGTGTGCGGCAACCCTATTGCAATCCTTATCGACTTCACAACTCTCTTTGCTAGCAAGGACGATGTTTTGAAGGAGTTGTGGGAGACTTACAAGGTTGACTCTATCTCGGGCCAGTGGGACTATGTAGAGCCTGTATTATTCGGTTACTTGGCAGGCAAGGTTATCGAGTCGTATGTAGATACCTTCTGCTCTACAACCGAGAAGGCTGTAGCTCACTTCCACGAGTGGATGACCTGCTCGGGTGGTCTCTACCTCCGCAACCACTCGCCATATATTGCAACTGTAATGAGCACCCACGCAACTGTGATGGGTCGTTGCATCGCTGGTAACAATCTTCCGCTCTATGGTAGCTTGGAGCAGTTCAATGCCGACGACTTGGCTCGTCAGTTCAACGTTGTGGCAAAGCACTCTATCGAGAAGATGGGTGCAAAGAATCACGATGCATTCCTTTCGGTGAGCGATATCACCGCTCGCGAGTGTACTCACTTGCTCGGCAAGGACGTTGATGTAGTAACCCCTAACGGCTTCGAGAACGACTTTGTTTGGAGCGGTAAGGAGTACGATGCAAAGCGCAAGGAGGCTCGTGAGGCTATGATTGAGGTTGCCGAGGCTTGTCTCTCGCACAAGTTCGAGAAGGAGCCACTCATCATCGGCACAAGCGGTCGCTACGAGTTCCACAACAAGGGCTTGGACATCTTCTTCGATGCGTTGAAGGCACTCGAGACATCGGGTAAGCTCGACCGCGAGATTTTGGCATACGTTACCGTACCTGCTGCAAACCTCGGTGCACGTCGCGATTTGCAGCTCCATTTGCAGGATAAGTCGCAGGCTATCGACGCTTCGCAGTATCGCTATTCGACACACGTTTTGGAGTACCAGGCTTGGGATCAGGTGACAAACGCTATCAATGGTAGCGTACTCGACAAGGCTGAGTCGAAGGTTAAGGTTATCTTCGTTCCTACATATCTCAACCAGAACGACGGTATCTTCAATAAGAACTACTACGAGTTGCTCGTAGGTATGGATCTCACAATCTATCCATCGTACTACGAGCCATGGGGATACACTCCGCTCGAGTCTATCGCCTTCTCGATTCCAACCATCACCACCACATTGGCTGGCTTTGGTGTTTGGGCTGCAGAGCAGGAGAAGAACGATGGCGTAGTTGTGGTTGAGCGCAACGACAACAATACTGCCGAGGCTGTTGCTTCGGTGGCTGATGCAGTGCTTCGCTTCCTTGCCCTCTCGGATAAGGAGGTAAAGGCTGTTCGTAAGGGTGCATTCGAGATGTCGAAGAAGGCTCTCTGGAAGAATCTCTTCTCGTACTATCGCAAGGCTTACGAGTGTGCAATCGAGAGCTGTGTAGCACGTACAAATCGCGCAGTATTGGGCGATGGTGGTGCTTCGCACGAGCAGATTAACTTCGTACGTCAGCAGCTCTTCGTAGAGCGTCCAACATGGCAGCGTGTAATGGTCGAGAAGTCGTTGCCTGCACGTCTCCGTCCACTCGAGGAGCTCTCGCGCAACTTGTGGTGGAGCTGGACTCTTGGTGCTCGCGACTTGTTCGAGGGCCTCGACAAGGAGTTGTGGGTAGAGGTTGATCGCAACCCTATCGCATTGCTCGACAAGTTGCCTTTGGAGCGCTTGGCCGAGATCGAGAAGGATGCAGAGTTCCTCGCAAAGATGGATGCTGTATATGCACAGTTCAAGGAGTATATGAGCGAGAAGCCAAATCCAAAGGCTCCGAAGATTGCTTACTTCTCGATGGAGTATGGTTTGCACCACTCGTTGAAGATCTACTCGGGAGGTCTCGGAATCTTGGCTGGTGACTACATCAAGGAGGCTTCGGATAGAAACACTCCAATGGTTGCTGTAGGTCTTCTCTATCGTTACGGATACTTCACACAGCGTCTCTCGGCACAGGGTGCGCAGGAGGCTACCTACGAGGCACAGAACTTCTTCAAGTTGCCAATCACTCCAGTTCGTGAGGAGGATGGCTCGTGGGTAACTACCCAGGTGGCATTGCCAGGCCGTACCTTGAGCGCACGCGTATGGTGCTGCCAGGTGGGTCGTACTCCATTGTACTTGCTCGATGCCGACTACGAGGCTAACCTCGAGGAGGATCGTCAGGTTACTCACCACCTCTATGGTGGCGACTGGGAGAACCGTCTCAAGCAGGAGATTTTGCTCGGTATTGGTGGTATCCGAGCCCTCCGCAAGATGGGCATCCAGCAGGAGGTTTACCACTGCAACGGGGGTCACGCAGCATTTATCGGCGTGGAGCGTGTTCGCAACATGATGGCTCGCAAGAAGCTTTCGTTCTCGGAGGCTTTGGAGGTTGTACGTTCGTCGTCGCTCTTTACAACCCACACCCCAGTGCCTGCAGGTCACGATGCATTCCCTGAGTCGATGATTCGTCAGTATATGTCGCACTACCCAGATGCTCTTGGCATCACTTGGGATCAGTATATCAACCTCGGTAAGGTTAATCCAAACGATCCGAATGAGCGTTTCTCGATGTCGGTACTCGCTTGTAACCTTTCGCAGGAGGTTAATGGTGTATCGTGGTTGCACGGAGAGGTGTCGAAGGACCTTCTTGGAAATATGTGGCCAGGATACTTCAAGAAGGAGTTGCACATCGGCTATGTAACCAATGGTGTTCACTTCCCAACTTGGACAGCTTCGAATATGCGTCGCCTCTACTCGCGTTACTTCCCTAACGGATTTGAGGGACACACCTACAATATTCCAGAGTGGCAGAAGGTTTACAATATTCCTGATGAGGAGTTGTGGAACGAGCGTATGTTCCTCAAACAGCGACTCATCAAGACCATCAAGCGTCGCTATGCAGACCCTACACAG